>NCRO01000311.1 GCA_002849045.2 Candidatus Sediminicultor secundus | reverse complement strand
ATCGTATATAGTATATCGTATTGCACCAGCATTAAACTAAAAACTTAAAGCGAAAAGCGAAAAACCATAATTCAAAATTCAAAACTTTTTCTTAAGTTTTAAGTTTTAATTTTTAAGTTTTAGCTTTACGCTCTGATACTATTCACTAACGACTAAAATGAGGTTTTAAAAAATGTGTAGTATAGTAGTATAATAGTTAATCATACGCAATTATACTAATATACTAAAAATCACGAAAAAACAAGGAGGAAGGAATTATCAATCTAAATCAAAATCCCGAAAACGAAGAAATTAATAATATAAAAAAAAGATTAATAATTGATTTTACTTTTAGCTGTTTCACTTTAACAGCTTTCTTTATTGTTATTTTTATTTTAAAATATCTCTTCCAAATTTCTATTTATACGGAAATTTTATTTCTTATTTTTGGTTGGGCTGCTTATAGCTACTTAGCTCAATACTTTATAAAAAAGAGGGAAATTAATCTTAAAACATTAAAGAACTTCAATTTTATCCACTATATTATAGGAATATCATTCATGACCGCTATTTTTTATTATATTGGTGGCGCACTATGGATTGGGGTCATTTTTTATGTCTTTATCATACTTTATGCCAGTGTTTTCTCCAACCCCAAAGAAGGAATAATCATTACCTCTATCGCTTTTATTGGTTACAGTCTTATAGTTTTATTAGAATATTTTAATCTCATCCCCTATAAAGGTCTATTTAAATTAACCCCTTATCTTTATCAAGATAGTCAATATATTGTTACTACCATCCTGCTTGTAGGAGTGGCCTTTACTTTAATCTTTATTACCAGTAAAAACTTTGCTCAGATATTAAAAGAAAAAAATGAAGAATTAAGTCAAAACAAGAAAAAGTTAAAAGAATTTAGTAATAAATTAGAGGAGAAAGTTAGATTTCGAACCCTGGAGTTAAAAAAATCTAAAGACCAACTATCCGTACTTTATCAGATCTCCCGAACTATTAGTTCGACATTAAAGCTCGATGATGTTTTACAAACTATTTTAGATTTTTCTATTAAAATAAGCGGTGCAGGCAGGGGTTCAATTATGCTTTTAGATAAAAAGAAACGTATTTTCTTTATTAAAATTCCCTATGATAAGAGTGAAAAAAATATTGATAAGATTACTTTTGCCGAAAATGAAAATACTATCGGTTGGGTAGTTAAGAACAAAAAATTCTTATATATTGAAGACTTAGAAAGTGACAAACATTTTTCAAAAATAAAGATAATTCGTAGGAGGATAAAACAACTTTTAATAATTCCTGTAATTGTAGAAGATAAAGTAATAGGGGTTATAAATTTAGAAAATACTTCCCTTAGCCCTGATACAATAGACTTACTAAGATCCTTTTCTGAGGGGGCGGCAGTCGCTATTAATAATGCCCGCTTATATCAAAAAATTAAGGATAGTTATTTTGAAATTGCAAAAGCACTGGCCCAAGCTATCGAAGCAAAAGACCCCTATACTCATGGCCATTCAGCAAGAGTTGTGGAGTATATAGTATTAATCGCCCAAAAGCTGGACCTACCAGAAGAAGAGAAAGAGTTATTAAAATATGCAGCAATGCTGCACGATATCGGAAAAATTGGGGTAAGGGGAATTATTTTAAATAATTCTAAGGATTTAACCGGCGAGGAATACGATGAAATAAAGGAACATCCTCTTGTTGGCGAAGGCATCATTCAACCCATAGAATTATTACAACCAATCAGGCCATTAATCAGACACCATCACGAGTGGTACAACGGTAAAGGTTACCCTGATGGATTATCTGGGGAAAATATTCCCCTGGGTGCTCGCATCCTGGCCGTAGCCGATGCCTATGATGCCATGAAATCCGACCGACCCTATCGTAAAGCCCTAACCGAAGAAACAGCTATCCAGGAACTTAGACAAGGAAGTGGCACTCAGTTTGAACCTAAATTAGTGGAGGTATTTTTAGAGATACTGAAACAAAACTTGTCAGGTAAAATTTGTCAGGAGACGGTCCTTCGATAAACTAATGAGAATTAATGCAGTGTGGTACTGAAATATCTCTCTGCCCGGTCAGGTAATACAGTCACCACCCGGTAACGTCCATTATCCACATGAAGGGCGGCAAAGACATTAGCTCCCGATGAAGTCTCCACCAGCAATCCTTCTTCTTTAGAAAGCTGGCGAGTAGTTTCAATGGCCTCTTCATCAGTAACAGTGAATACCATATCTACCTGTTTCACATCCAGGACAGCAGGTATAAACCCATCACCGATTCCCTGAATCTGATGAAGCCTTGGTTCTTGTCCTAATAAGGCGGAACTGTTTTTTGGTTCCACTACCACAATTTTAACTTTGGGATTATTTTCTTTTAAAAATTTTCCAATTCCCTGAAGGGTTCCTCCACTTCCTTCCCAGCTACAAAGACGTCTACTTTCCCCTTCATTTCCTTCCAGATTTCAGTAGCAGTTTGCTGATAATGAATTTCAGGATTATTCTCCGGGTTTTGAAGACTAATAAATTTATAATAAAACATTATATTAAAAATAACGATTGACAAAAGGTCCTTTTTAATGTATATTATATTTAAAATAATGTAGCTAGAGAAAGGAGTAACTTATGAAAGGTGAAACAAAAGAACAACGTTTTAAGCGTGTTGCAGCAAAAAGAATCCTACGAG
>NCRO01000310.1 GCA_002849045.2 Candidatus Sediminicultor secundus | reverse complement strand
TTCTTCTGAAATTACCCTAAAATCCAGTTGTATTTCTGAATAATTGGGGACAATATTTACCTGCACTCCGCCATGAAACTGTCCAATATTCATTGAAGTTTTACCCCAAAAAAGGTCTGCTTCAAATATTTTCTCATATTTCTCAGTAATATTCACAACAAACTCACTCCCCGGAATAATTGTATTTACTCCTACCTCGGGAGTTGAGCCATGAGCAGACTTCCCGTAAAATTTAGCTTTTATCCATAATTCTCCCTTTTCCCCGGTAGAAACCTGAAGATTAGAGGGTTCAGTGATAATAAGGAAATCAGTCCGGTCAAAATAACCCCCATCAACTAAATTTTTTGCTCCTCTATATCCCCATTCTTCATCTGCTGTAAGGGTTAATTGAATTGTTTTTTTGGGGGTGATACCCCTTCTTTTTAAAAGTACTGCCGCATAAAGGATGGCAGCCACTCCACCCTTCATATCCGATGCTCCTCTGCCGTACATTTTTCCGTTTTCAATTAATCCTTGAAAGGCAGGTTTCGTCCAATCCTTTTCTTTTACCTTCACCGTATCTAAATGCCCGCAAAGAGTAATATTTCTTTCTTCTTTTCCTTCAATTTTCGCAATAACTGAACTCCTGCCTTCTTCTAAAGGAACTAACTTGGAGTGAATATTATTTTTTAAGAGAAATTTCCTTATAAAATTAGCAATTTGATTTTCATTTCCCGGAGGGTTTACACTTTTAATCTGAATAAGCCCTTGAAGAAGTTCGTTTAATTCTTTTTTTTCCGCATCATTCACTTTTAGTTCATTGTCTCCTTTACTGCTTCTAAATTGGGATCTATTACCAGGGCTTCTCCCCCGGCCTTTTTAGCACTTTCTACGTCCTTTAATCCGTTTCCCGTAACTAATACTACAATTTTATCTCCCTTGGAGATTTTTCCTTCCTTTAGCGCCTTGACCATGCCGGCAAAGGCGGTAGAGCCCGCAGGTTCAGCAAAAATCCCCTGCTTTGTGCCTAAATATTTAATCGCTTCAAGTATTTCCTTGTCACTTACCGCCATACCAAATCCCTTCGATTCTTTTATGTCTCTTACTGCCATCAGGCGGTTCCTGGGAATTCCTACGGCAATGCTATCTGCAATTGTATTCGGCTCCACAAATTTCACTTCACCATCACCATTTACTGCCTCGACAATCGGTTTACACCCTTCTGCCTGTACAGCAACAAGTTTAGGGAAATGGTCAATAAAACCTAAAGAAAACATATCCTTATAAGCTTTGGCCACTCCGGAAATGATACAACCATCTCCTACCGGCACAAAAAGATAATCTGGTACTTCAAAATTCATCTGTTCGATAATTTCCAGAGCAACTGTCTTTTTTCCTTCCACCATATAGGGATTAAAAGCAGTATTTCGGTTATACCAGCCAAATTCTCTGGTTGCTTCGATAGACAGATCAAAGGCTTGGTCATAGGTTCCTCTCACCGCAAAAACGGTTGAGCCAAATACCAGAAGCTGGGCAATCTTGGCACTCGGTGCTGTTTGGGGAACAAATATATAACTCTTTAAACCCACAGAAGCAGCAGCCCCAGCCAGCGAAGAAGCCGCATTACCGGTAGAGGCACAGGTAACAATCTTTTCTCCTAATTCCCGAGCTTTTACTATAGCAATAGCAGACGGCCGGTCTTTTAAGGAAGCAGTAGGGTTCCTCCCGTCATCTTTAATCCAGAGATTTGACATCCCTAAATCTTCTCTTATTCTTTTCGCATCATATAAAGGAGTCCACCCAACTTTTGACGGTCCAATTTTGGCAGGATCATCCACCGGTAAAAGAGGCAAGTATCTCCATATCGAAAATTCCTTATTCTTTTTAAGGGATTCCCGATTAAAATCATTTTTTATCTTAGAATAATCATAAATAATTTCTAAAACGCCTTCGTCTCCGCATTTTGGACAATTGTATCTTACTTCTTCCGAATTATATTCTGTTCCACACAATAGGCATTTTAATTTCTTCACATAACTCATCTCTATTTTTCCTCCCTGGCATATGGAATTCCTAATTCTTTTGGAAGTTATGCATTTACAATAATCGTCTCTTTTTAGGGGTATATATGGGTTCCCGTTTCACCTTTTAGTGCTTTTTCTAACGATTCCGGATTAGTAACTATTGCCTCTTCCCCTCCGGCTTCCAGAAATCTTACAATAGCTTGAATTTTGGGAAGCATACTTCCTTTAGCAAAATGACCTTCCTTAATATATTTTTTAGCCTCTGCTACAGTTAATTTGTCCAAGGTAATTTGATTTGGCTTGTTGAAATTCAAGCATACTTTTTCCACTGCTGTAGAAATGATGAAGACATCTGCTTTAATATTTATAGCCAGTAGACTTGAGGCATTATCTTTATCGATGACTGCAGCAACACCTTCAAGTTTTCCGTTATCATTACGAAGTACCGGAATCCCACCTCCACCAACACCAACCACACTAAAATTATTTTTTACCAACATCTCAATAGCATCCTGC
>NCRO01000309.1 GCA_002849045.2 Candidatus Sediminicultor secundus | reverse complement strand
ATGAATAGATGGAATTAAAAATCAGATTGATCCAGGAGAACCGGTAAGTCAAAATATTTATACTATGAACAAAGAAGAGAAGGAATCTCTGGGCATCGAAAGTTTACCCTCAACTCTAAACGAAGCCTTGTTAGAACTAGATAAGGACAAAGTAGTAAAATCTGCTTTAACCGGTCATATTCTAGAAAATTATATCGAGGCCAAGAGAGAAGAATGGGAAAACTACCGTATTCAAGTTCACCAGTGGGAATTGGATAGATATCTGACGATTTATTGATTGTTGGCGTAGAGCATATAGCGTGTAGTATACAGTAGTAAGTGATGAGTAATAAGTAATATTTGATAAGTTACGAGTTGCAGGTTTCAGGTTTGAAAAAGAAAGTAGTGGCGTATTACATATACCGTATAATATAATTATAAAATCGTAAGGCAGGTGCCCCCGTTTTCACGAGGGCAGGCCCATATGTCTATGCATTAAGGTAGAGACATAATCATCGTGCCTGTTTAATTCAACCTGGCACTCAATTTGAGTGCCAGGTTGCTACATTAACCTAATTAACTAGGTAACTAATTAACGAGTAATATTTGGGGGTGAATAATTATCAGTACTTTTAAAGAAAAAATTAATTTAAAAAAAATTGATCTGAGAAGTGATACGGTTACCTTGCCAACAGATGAGATGCGAGAAGCTATGAATAATGCTGAAGTGGGAGATGATGTTTACCAAGAGGACCCAACAGTTAATCAACTGGAAGAATTAGCCGCTAAAAAAGTGGGAAAAAAGGCAGCATTATTTGTACCGAGTGGTACTATGGGTAATCTTATTGCAGTATTGACTCATTGTCAAAGAGGGGATGAAGTAATTTTAGAGGTGGACTCCCATATTTATTATTACGAAGTGGGCGGTATGTCGGCAGTAGCAGGAGTGATACCTCGGTTGATTTTTGGAGATAAAGGAATTCCTGATCCTCAGGACATTAAGATGGCATTGAGAGATGAAAGTCTTCATTACCCTAAAACAACTTTAATCTGTTTGGAAAATACTCATAATCGAGCAGGCGGAACAATTGTTCCCCCTGAAGTAATCGAGGAAATCTGCCGATTGACCCATCAACGGAATATTCAAGTTCATTTAGATGGTGCTCGAATATTTAATGCTGCTATCGCATTAAATATTGAACCCGCACTTCTCACTAAAAATGTTGATTCAGTGATGTTCTGTCTTTCTAAAGGTCTTAGTGCTCCGGTAGGGTCAGTTTTAGCTGGTTCAAAGGAATTTATTCAAAGAGCCCGTAAAAATAGAAAGATGCTGGGTGGAGGAATGAGGCAGGCAGGTATTTTGGCAGCAGCTGGAATAATTGCACTCGAACAGATGATGGAAAGGTTAAAAGAAGACCATAAAAATGCTCGAATTTTAGGAGAAGGTTTAGCCAATATAAGCGGAATAAAAGTTGATTTAGAGACAATTCAGACTAATATGATCTATTTTGACCTTCAGGAATCAGGAATGGATACTTACCAGTTTTTATCTAAATTAGCAAAGTATAATATATTAGGTTCGCCGCGACCACCCACCAAAGTTCGTTTAGTTACTCATTACGGAATTAGCGAAGAAGATATTTATGCTACCATAAAGGCGATAAAAGAAATAGCTAAAAATTAGTACATAGTATTCCATTCTAGCGGATAGCGTTAAGCGTAGAGCGTACAGGAAGAGATAGCGTGGAGCGTATAGAATCAGTTAGTTGGTTATTTAGTTACTTAGTTAACTGGTTAAGAAAATAGAATAAAGAAGCCAAATTAGTATATTGTATCGAGTATCGAGTATCGAGTATATAGTAAAGATGGTTAGCCAGTTAGCCAGCTTACCGGTTACCCGGAACAAATTCGTATCTCGTATCTCGTGAATCGTATCTCGCAAAAAAACAAATAGTTAAAATATTAAAAAAGTTATGTGTTTGAATTTATTTTTCTTTCTAGATACTAAATTTGGATACGAATAACGGAATTGTATCTCGTGAATCATATCTCGTGAAGAAAATAGAAGTTAAGATATTGGTCAGTTAGTTATTTGTTTATGCGGTAAGCTACGTAACTAAGTAACCAACTAACCAGGTAACCAAATAACCAATTACAGGGAGGTTTTACTTTTGCAAGCTTTACCAGGATATAAAAAATGTTTTGTTTGTGGGAAAGATAATCCCATAGGTTTAAATATCACTTTTTTCAGGGACCAAGATAAAATTAGAGCGGAGTTTATTCCCGAATCAAAACATCAAGGTTTTAAAGGAGTTGTTCACGGAGGAATATTATTTTCTATTTTAGATGAAATAATGGGCAGAACTGCAATCATAACTAAGGATGTTATGACTATGACCGTAGAAATAAACATCAAATACAGAAAAAAAGCTCTTGTAGGTGAAAAAATTATCTTTACCGCACAGATGACTAAAGATTTAAGTAGAATGATTAGAGCTCAAGCGGAAGCTCGTTTAGAAGATGACACCTTATTAACGGAGGCAAAGGGGAAGTTTATAGTTGTATCTAAGGAGATGCAGAAAGAAGTAGAAGAATATATGTGTCCTTGATTTTTATTTAGGTCTTATATAAATTAGTATATTGGATTGTAGAGTAATGAATTTATCCAAGTTAGATTTTAGTATTTAATAAGGTTAATTACCAAACTTTCTTAAAATAATTAGATTAATAATGGATGGGTGCAAACGATGTTTTTTACTAAACTATTAATATTATTTGTAATAGTTCCAGTAACAGAACTATATATTCTAATTGAAGTAGGGAAGAAGATAGGGAGTCTAACTACAATTGGCATAATCATCTTAACTGGGATAATTGGAGCATACCTGGTAAAAGGTCAAGGTTTTATGATTTTAAAGAAGATTCAGAATGATTTAAATGAGGGGATCATGCCAGGGGACAGTTTAATTCAAGGCGCCATTATTCTAGCTGGAGGAATATTCCTTCTTACTCCTGGTTTTGTTACCGATGTTATAGGTTTTATTTTTTTAATACCTGTTAGCAGAGGAGTAGTTAAGAAATATTTATTGAAATGGCTAAAAGGAAAGATAAAAGAAGGCAATTTTTATTATAGAGAATTTTAAAATACTTATTTATTAACAGCTAAAAAAAATAGTAAGAAAAGGAATGATATTATTGATTGTAGGTTGTGGAATTGATTTAGTTAAAATAGAAAGAATAGAAAAAATAATTAAAAAATGGGGAGATAATTTTACCTCCAGAGTATTTACTCTTTTAGAGAGAGAATATTGTGAAAAAAAGAAGGGTAACAAATATCAATCTTATGCCGGAAGATTTGCAGCCAAAGAAGCCCTGTTAAAATCATTGGGTTTAGGCTTGAGGGGGGTTAACTGGAAAGAGATTGAAATAGAAAATAATGAACTTGGTCAATCTATTATTGAAATATCTGGAAAATTAAAAAAAATCGCTTCAGAAAAAAGAGTTAGTAAGTATTTTATCACCATCTCTCACACCAAAGATTATGCAATTGCCCAAGTAATCCTGGAGGGTCTATTTGATAAGTAAAAATCGATACTGATTCGTACCTATTTAGTTAGCCAGTTAGTTGGTTACCTGGTTACCTAGTTAAAGAATTAATACTAGATCAGTGTAGAGACACAGGGTGTCATGTCTTATTGTGCTAACTAATTAACGGTTGAAAAATATTAGGCAAGTGAACCTGGTCCTACGAACAAAGAGGGGATCAACTGTTATACTTTGGATACGACATATCGTATCTCCATTCCCGAATTCTGATCTTCTTCACGCGATACTCGATTCGCAATACGCGATACGAGACAATAGCGACTAATTAATTGGGCAATTGGCCAATATGTAAATCGGTTAATTGGTCAATTATTTTAGAGGGGAGTTGTCTTATGAAGGTAGTTACCAGTCAACAAATTAGAGAGATTGATCGTAAAGCAATAGAGGAAAATAACCTATCTGGTCTTACCTTAATGGAAAATGCTGGATTAAGAATATTTCAAAGCCTGAAAAATATTTATACTGATTTAAGATTAAAAAAGGTTATTATCTTTGCTGGATCGGGTAATAA
>NCRO01000308.1 GCA_002849045.2 Candidatus Sediminicultor secundus | reverse complement strand
GCTTTGCGTTTTTAGTTTATTGATTTATCCTTTACGCTAAACTATTCACTAAAGACTAATTTAATAATCTATGTAATCAAGTATAAAAGGAGGAGAACAGATAGATGAAAAACGTGGTTATCGCCCAGTCAGGTGGTCCTACTACAGTAATAAATAATAGTATAAGAGGCGCTATTGACGAATTAATTTCCTCTAAAAAAGTTGATAAAATATATGGAGCCATGATGGGTATTCTTGGTGTTTTGAAAGAAGAATTAATAGATATTTCTGCTCAAGAACCCAGGCAAATTGCTTTACTATCAGAAACCCCTTCAGCTGGCACAATAGGCAGCTGCCGATATAAAATAAAAAATGATGAGGATTTGGCCCGTACCGTAGAGGTCTTCAAAAAAAATAATGTGAGATATTTCTTTTATTGTGGAGGTGGAGACTCCATGGATACCGCTAACAAAATAAGTAAATTAGCCCAAAAAGAAAATTTAGAGCTGATTTGTACCGGCATACCTAAAACTATTGATAATGATGTAGGAGGACCATTGCAAACTGATGGAACATTTTCGGTATGTGATCATGACCCGGGGTATGGAAGTGTAGCCAGAAATTTAGCCATAAACATACTTGAGGCAAATGAAGAGAATAAGGCCAGCTATACCAGTGACCCTGTTTTGGTAATCGGAGTAATGGGGAGAAAAATTGGTTTTATTCCGGCTGCAGCACGGTTGGCTGATCCTAAAAGAGAAGTACCCTTACTAATAATTATACCAGAATCTCTGTCTAAAGATGACTATCAAGGTAATTTAGAATTTATTACCGAAAAAGTTAATGAGAAATTAAAAAAAGAGGGAAGATGTATAGTAGTTATCGGAGAAGGAGTAAATGTAGGAGATTTGGGAATACTGCGAGATAGCTTTGGACATACTCAATTCAGCGCTTCTGAAAAGACCGTAGAACAGGTACTTACTAATTACCTTAACGGAATAGATAGGAAAGATAATCAGGGAAGAGCAAAAAGTAGGTTAATAGTTAGAGGCATAGCTCGCTCGGAAAGACCAGGCACTCGTCAGAGACGGGAGGCTGCCTATGCATCTGAAATTGATAAAGAAGAGGCTTACCAAACCGGGGCATATGCCGCCAAAATTGCTTTATCGGGGGAAAATGGTTTTATGTCGACCATTGTAAGAAATTCCGGTGCACCCTATAAAGTAAATTTTAATAAAATTTCTTTAGATATTGTAGCTAATTCAGAAAGAAAGTTTCCTCGGGAATGGATTACACCTAATAGAGTGGATGTAACTGATGAATTTATTGACTGGGCATTACCTCTTATTGGAAGCCCTCTTCCACAATTGGCTAAATTTAAAGATATATTTGTTCCCAAAAAATGTGAAGAATATATACCGATGGAGGATAGAAGTAAGTAACCAGTAATGAGTAATATGTGATAAGTAACAGGTAAAGAGTAAGGAACAATGAGTAAAGAGATAAGAAATCATATTACTTGTTACTCATTACTCATCACTCATTACTTGTATTAGAAGGGAGTTAGATTATGGCCTTACCGCGGCTTACTGAAAAACAGATAAAGAAAGATCCGGAACAACAGCTAAGAAAATTTAAAAGGACAAAAGATTTTTTAGTGGCTATCGATACCGATGGCTGTGTTACCGATAATATGAGTGGAAAACAGATGTTAATCTTCCACCCCCAATTTATGGAATTTTATCAATTATGGGAAATTGAATCTTACTACCGGGAAGTTGCCGAATATTATAATCTTTTTTCTGTAGATAGAGGTTGTAATAGATTTATTGCCATTCAGCTTACCCTTACAACCCTTCAAAACAGAAAAGATGTTCAACAAGTTTTACAGGAAAGGCATATAAAATTACCCAATATAAAACCTTTAAACGAATACATCGCCTATACCAAGGAAAATAAATTAGGATTAGGGAATCCAACATTAGAGGAATATTTAAATCAAAATCCTCTTGATTTGTCTTTGTATAAACTTTTAGGTTGGAGTGAAGCAGTAAACAGAACTTTTCCTCATATTTCTGCAAAAATTCCCCCTTTTAACCATGTTGAAGAATGTCTAAAGTCAATGGCTCAACATGCAGATATATTAATCGTTTCTAAAACTCCATATGCGGATTTAGCAAATTATTGGGAAGCTCAGGGAATTGCTAAATATGTTCAGATTATTGCTGGCCAGGAAATGGGTTCGAAAGGGCACCATATTGAAGTAGCTAAAAGAGCAGGCCAGTATGAAGATGACCAGGTATTAATGATTGGTGATGGCGGTGGAGATTTAAAAGCGGTCATAGCAAATAACGGGCTTTTTTATCCCACCCCACCCGGTAAAGAAAAAGAAGCTTGGAAGAAATTTCCAAATGCTTTTCAAAAATTTATTGAAATGAAGTACAAGGGAGAATTTGAAGATAAGTTTTTAGAAATATTTGATAAATCTCTTCTTACTTTGCCGCCATGGCAGAAAGCAAATTATAATCATATTGATTCTTATAAAGAAAAGCAAGAATTAAGGAAAAGTTTATATAAAAAATTTAATCCTAAGGGGAGACTTCTTGTATTGTAAGATGTTAATTAATTTCTCAAATAATTTATTTTTAAATTATTTGAATAAAAAGAAGGGAGGTTAGTAAAAAAGTAGTATAATATATACAGGAATATAAAAATTATATATTCTGTATGG
>NCRO01000307.1 GCA_002849045.2 Candidatus Sediminicultor secundus | reverse complement strand
AAGAACAGAGGATAACAGCTAAAAATTATATATTCTGTATGGTTAAAGTGACCATAAAAAAATTAAATTAGGAGGTTTTTTATTATGAAAAGATTAACTTTAACAGTATTACTGGTCATGGTTATGGTGTGCAGCGTGTTCGTAACAGGCCTGGCAGCAGGCAAGGTGCTTCATATGTATACTGCATTTGACACCGAAGAGGCAAAGTATTACATTGAGGTTTTTGAGAAAGAAACCGGAATTGATGTAGAATGGGTAAGAATGTCATCGGGTGAAGTGTTAGCCCGCATAGAAGCAGAAGCAGCAAATCCACAAGCAAGTATGTGGCATGCAGGTTCTAATACTTCTCATATAAATGCGGCATCCAAGGGATTGCTTGAGCCCTATAAACCCAATACAGATTTTGAATTAATTGACATTTTACATGCAGAAGATTGGGCCTGGACCGGATTTTACACCGGTGCAATCGGCTTTGTATCTAATGTGAATTTCCTAAAAGAACATAACGTAGAGGCTCCAACTTCTTGGTCTCACCTTTTAGATCCAGCTTTTGAAGACAATATTGCTATGGCATATCCTTATACTTCAGGGACTGCTTATACAACTTACGCGACCCTCGTCCAGATGATTGGTATGGAAAAAACTCTTGATTGGTGGGAAGAGTTTGATAAACATAGCATACATCAGTATACTAAATCAGGAACCGGCTGTATATCCATGGTTGGGATAGGTGAAGTAGCGGTTGGAATTGCTTTTTCTCATGATATTATGGCCAAGGGTATCAATAAAGGTTATCCTGTTGTCATGACTTTCCCTGAAGAAGGAACCGGCTACGAGGTTGGCGGACTTTCTTTGATAAAAGGCGGACCGGAACCGGAATTGGCAAAACAATTTATTGACTGGTGTTATACTAAGGAAGCCCAGGACCTTTTCCAAAAATATAATCGTTTACCCGTCAATCCTAAAGCAACCGTAAAAGAAGGTTCGGTGACTCTCGATCAGGTCAAACTAATCGATTATGATCATATTCTAGCCGGTGAGAGTAAAGATGAATGGATTACATTATGGAGAGATAGGATAGGAAAATAATTAGACTTTGTTAGCTTATTAGTATTACATACAAATATAATAATCCCTGCTATTAGTTGATTATTTTGGTAGCAGGGATTATTATATTATGGTAGAAGTATTCGGGGTTTAATATGAGCAAAACACAAAGAAAAGTAAATGAGATGATCGGAAATCTAAGGCTAATATGGAAAGAACCGTTGCTTTTTATCTCTATTATTGCCATTTTCTATTTCTTAATGGTGTTTGTAGCATTTCCTATATTTCAAGTCTTTAAAAATAGTGTAATTATTAATAAACAGTTTGATTTTTCAAATTACCTGGCAGTTTTTTCTAAAGCGTATTATTTTCAACCCTTTTTTAACAGCATAATTTTGGGCATATGCCCCGGTTTGGTAAG
>NCRO01000306.1 GCA_002849045.2 Candidatus Sediminicultor secundus | reverse complement strand
GCCATATCCATATGTCCATGCCCACTGTGAGCCAGTAATATCGTTTTTGACTCTCCGGATTCTTTACATTTAAGTGCTTCATCAATAGTAACCCGGACAGCATGGTTGGTTTCCGGCGCACCAATAATCCCTTCATTTCTGGCAAAAGTAACACCTGCCTTAAACGTACCCAATTGGTGTTCTGCTCGTGCTTCCACCAATCCCAATTTAAGTAAATGACAGATAATCGGAGCCATTCCGTGATACCTTAAGCCGCCAGCATGAATTGGTGGGGGAATAAAACCATGTCCCAGGGTATACATCTTTAGTAAAGGGGTAAGCCCAGCTACATCACCATAATCATAGCTATAAGGACCTCTGGTTAAAGTAGGACAACTTTCCGGTTCCACATTTATTATTCTCAAATTGGGTTTCAATCCTTCAATTTTATCTTTTACAAATGGCAAGAAAAGACCGGCAAAATTTGAACCGCCTCCCACACAACCAATAATAATATCAGGATATTCACCAATCTGTTCCATAATCTTCTTAGCTTCTAATCCGTTTATGGTCTGGTGTAATAAAACATGATTTAATGCACTTCCTATTGAATAATGGGTATCATCACGACCGACCGCTTCTTCTACTGCCTCACTGATGGCCAGACCAAGACTACCCGGACAATCAGGGTCTTTTGCCAACATATCCCTTCCGGCTTGCGTTTCAGTAGAAGGACTGGGAATGCAGTTTGCTCCCCAGGTCTCCATCATTACTCGACGATAAGGTTTTTGCATATAACTGATCTTAACCATATATACCTTAATCTCCAGACCGAAACAGGCACCGGCAAAGGATAAAGCACTGCCCCATTGTCCCGCCCCCGTTTCCGTGGTAATCCGCTTAATACCTTCTTTTTTATTATAGAAGGCCTGAGCTACTGAAGTATTGGGCTTATGACTTCCGGGAGGACTGGTACCTTCATACTTATAGTATATTTTAGCGGGGGTATCCAATGCTTTTTCCAGTCTCCAAGCCCGAAAAAGACTAGTTGGTCTCCAGAGCCGATAAATCTCCTGTACTTCTTCAGGGATTTCAATATACCGCTGGGCACTCATTTCCTGTTCTATTAAAGCCATGGGAAATAAGGGAGCAAGGTCATCAGGTCCAATAGGTTTTCCTGTTGCCGGATGTAAAGGAGGTGGGAGCGGCTCTGGCAAATCGGCTAAAATATTATACCAGG
>NCRO01000305.1 GCA_002849045.2 Candidatus Sediminicultor secundus | reverse complement strand
CGCGGACGGTCGGCGGCTGCTGCCGATGTGGATCAGAGACAGTAGTAATAAGTTCGAGAATCAGATTAGCCCGAAATGTAGAAGATATTCCTTTTTCGCCACGAGCTGAGCAAGCCGAACTAAAGAATATATTTGAGCTTAGCCGACAAATTGTGGAAGAAGATTCCCTTTTTAGGAATTCCAATTTACTTTTATTAGATGAGTTGACTCCCTTGGAAAGTCAATTTTTAGTGGAAAAACATCTAGTTAGTATTTATCATGCTCGAGAGAAACGCCCTTACAGAGGGTGTGTTTTTAATCAAAGAGAGACATTGAGTATAATGGTTAATGAAGAAGACCATTTTCGAATTCAATATTTAGACTGGAAATATCTCTATATTGTTCATCATTATCCGGGAAATGCTGGCCGATATCTCCTTCTCCTGCTGCTCCCAATAAAGCATCTATTAGAGAATGAATTAAAACATCGGCATCTGAATGTCCGTCCAACCCCTTTTGATATGGAATAACTTCTCCTCCTAAAATTAATTTTCTCCCCAATATTAAAGGATGTACATCATATCCAAAACCTACCCGCATTGCTTTCCCCACTTTTTATCAGTATATAGTATCGCATATCGAGTATCGCGTTAAGAAAATCAGAATTCAGTAAATGACATTTCTATTTTTTCATTCCGGCTCCTGGCTCCTGAATTCTTTCTCTTATTTTCTTAACCAGTTAACCAGGTAACCGCTAACTAGTGCCCTGTTAAATAACATATGTTTTCTTTTGCAATATTTTCAATAATGAATTGTGGCGATTACTATTTCGCCATTTTAAATGTTCTTTGATATTTTGTTCAAGTTCTTTATGGTTTTCAGGATATGAACTCTTTAATACAAAATAACGGACTGATCCAAAC
>NCRO01000304.1 GCA_002849045.2 Candidatus Sediminicultor secundus | reverse complement strand
GTAGATCGTCGTCTGTGTCAGAGTTGTATAAGAGACATAATCATAAAATGATAGAAAGTTTAGCTGAACTTGATGAAAAAATTATGGAGAAATATCTTGAAGGTGAAGAAATTGCCTCCAATTGCCTTATAGGCAGGATCACTAACATCTGCAGACTGCATTGCCTTTAGAGCCGAGCCCTTGATTATAGGGGTATCGTCTCCGGGGAACTCATATTCATTTAGAAGATCCCTTATCTCCATCTCTACCAGTTCGATCAGTTCAGGGTCATCTACCATATCTATCTTGTTTAGGAAGACTACGATATAGGGGACTCCTACCTGGCGGGCCAGAAGAATATGTTCTCGAGTCTGGGGCATAGGGCCATCGGCAGCAGATACCACCAGGACAGCTCCGTCCATCTGGGCTGCTCCGGTAATCATATTCTTGATGTAATCAGCATGTCCCGGACAATCGATATGGGCATAGTGTCTCTTTTCGGTCTCGTATTCGGCATGAAAGACCGATATGGTAATACCTCTCTCCTTTTCTTCGGGAGCTCGATCGATATCATCAAACTCCTTCACCTCGGCAAGGCCTTTGGCAGCCAAATATTTAGTGATTGCTGAGGTTAAAGTTGTTTTACCATGGTCTACATGACCGATAGTACCCACATTCATATGGGGTTTAGTTCTTACAAATTTCTCTTTTGCCATTTGATTTTTCCTCCTTAAATATTCTATACTGTTTTTATTATTTTAAACTTAGATTAATATTTCTTTCGTAATATTATCTGGAACTTTCTCGTAATATAAAAATTGCATAGTAGAAGTTGCTCTACCTTGTGAAATTGACCTTAAACTAGTATC
>NCRO01000030.1 GCA_002849045.2 Candidatus Sediminicultor secundus | reverse complement strand
TTAATATAAAGGATTGAGAAGGGCGTTTTCAATGAAAATATTAGTAGCATTTTATTCGAGAAGTGGCAAGGGGCCAATATATGCAGAAAGTGAAAGAATTTATAAAGAATTTAAAGGAAGAGATGTAAAATAAAATGAAAGTAACCGAAAAAGAATTTGAAGAATTAGTAGCAGAGGCAATAAGCAGCCTTCCTGAAAAATTTAAAGAAAAGATGGAAAACATTGTTGTAGTAATTGAAAGCTTGCCTTCCCAGGAACTTCTTAGGGAGATGAAGATCAAATCACCCTATGGCCTTTTAGGCCTTTATCGAGGAGTTCCTTATCCCAGAAGAGGTATCTGGTATAGAAATGTTATGCCCGATAAGATTATTATTTTTAAAAAACCCATAGAAGTACGCTGTAGAAACAAAGAAGATATAAAGGAATCTGTTAGAAGAGTTGTTGTCCATGAGATTGGACATTACTTTGGTTTGGGAGAAGCAGATTTGCGAAAGATTGAAAGGGAGAAGTATACGAATTCTTAATATGATAGAGCTTTCAGACAGATTAGAAAAATTTATATTGGAAATTCCCAAAGTCGAACTGCACCTTCACTTGGAAGGAGCAATTCCTCTGGAAACTTTATTTGGTTTTATCCAAAGACGAGGGGATAATAAATTAATTAAAAACTTGAAAGATCTAAAAAAACGGCTGGTCTATTCTAATTTTGCTCAATTTATTAAAGTTTGGTTATGGAAAAACAGTTTTATTACCAAATATGAGGATTTTGAAGAATTAGCTTACCAGGTTCTGCGGAGCTTGAGTCAACAAAATGTGAAATATGTAGAAGCTTTTTACTCTCCGCGGGATTTTACCTTCAGAAACAAAAAATTATCCGCTTGTGGAATAACCGAAAGTTTGATTAAGGGCAAGAAAAGAGCGTTTGATGATTTTGGAATTCGGAGTGAATTGGTTGTAGATGTAGTAAGAGATTACGGTCCTCGCATGGGTATGGGTTTAATAAAAGAATTATCCGGTTATTTAGGCCGGGGGCTCATAGGTATTGGTCTGGGAGGAAGTGAGAAGTTATTTCCGGCGGGGTTTTTTACTAAAGTTTATCAGAAAGCCAGAAACCGGGGTTTTCGGCTTACTGCCCATGCGGGTGAGGCGGCAGGAGCCAAATCTATTTGGGCAGCCCTCGAAGAACTTGGGGTAGAGCGAATAGGTCATGGATTAAGGGCGTATGAAGACCCTCAATTGATTAATTATCTTGGTGAAAAACAAATTCCTTTAGAGATGTGCGTAGTTAGTAATATTAAGACCCAGGTTTGTAAATCTTTTAAGGAGCATCCGGTTAGAAATTATTTTAAAGGAGGATTGATGGTAACGATTAATTCTGATGACCCTACTATGTTTGATACCTCGATTACCAATGAATATTTAGTTTTAATTCAAAAGTTTGGATTTAGTTTAGAGGAGATAAGAAAGGTTAATTTTAATTCGATTGAAGCTTCCTTTATGACAGACAGAGAAAAAGATATAATGAAAAAAACCTTTAACCAAGAATGGAAAAGACTAACTTCCAAATATTTTCAAGAAACAGAAATGAGAGAATAAAAAGAGGAAAAAATTAAATGAGAGATAAGACAAAGAAAGAATCCCTAAAAAAGAAAAAGATATTTTTAACCCAATCTTATTTTAAATATCCTCTGCCCGAAGAGATGTTAAAGGAATTATCCGAAGAGTTGAAGGATATTAACCGGTATCCTTCGGGGGGAGAATATACTAAACTTCGCCAAGCATTAGCTAAATATGTAGGCGTAAAGATGGAAAATATTTTGCCCACCAATGGTTCAGATGAAGTTATTGAAATAATTTCCCGCGTTTACAAGGGAGAGGTCTTAATTCCCATTCCTACTTTTTCTCAATATGAAGTGAGTGCAGATAGAGGAGGGTTATCTAAAATTTTAGTTAATTGTTTGCATGATGGAGTGTATTTCCTCAATTATTCGGTTCAACAATTAAAAGAAGCTTCTTTGGTTTGGATATGTAATCCTAATAATCCTACCGGGACGAGGATTCCGAGAGAGAAGATTATTGATACTCTACAAAGGGCAGAGGGAATGGTAGTAGTTGATGAATGTAATTATGAATATTTGGGAGAGACCGTAGTGGACTTAATAGGTAAGTATGAAAATTTAATTATCTCCAGAAGCTTTTCCAAAAATTTTGGATTGGCGGGATTGCGTTTGGGTTTTGCCATTTCTAATCCTCAAAATATAAAGAAATTAGCTGCTTTCGGTCAACATTTTAGAGTAAATAGAATGGCTGAAAAAGCTGCGGAAAAAGTCCTAAAATATTTAGACTATTATCAAGAAGTCTGGGAGAAAATAAAGAAAGTAAGAGATGAATTTGTAAGGCAAATAAATGAGCTGGGATTTTCTGCTTATGATTCCCAAGCAAATTTTGTTTTAGTTGAGTTTAAGAATAAGGAAGAAACCGAAAGAGTTTGGAAATATCTAAAGGAAAAAGATATTTATACTTTAGCTGGTTGGGAGAATGAATTTTCCGGTTTGGACGGCCAATTTATCAGATTTACTATCGGAGACGAATGGGAAATGGATAAGGTTGTGAAAGTATTAACCAAGATGTAACATTTTGTGCCTGGCATAAAATGTTACATCTTGGTGCCGAAGGGGGGATTTGAACCCCCACAGGCATACACCTACTACGCCCTGAACGTAGCGCGTCTACCAATTCCGCCACTTCGGCTTATTTTTGAAGATAAATTTAAAATTAATAGGTAACTGAAAGCGCCCTTACTGAAAATAGAATAAAGAAAATAGATATTATTGTCAAGTCTAATATATAGTATCGAGTATCAAGTATCAAGTATCGAGTCAAAAAAACGAAAGAAAAGATAGAAAAAGTATATACTAACAAAAACATTTTTGCATTAAAAATATTAGAAAAGGAGTGAAGTGTTTTGGTTAAAAAACAAACGGTGACTGATTTAAATTTAAATACCAGGATTAACGACATATTTTTCTTGAAAGATGTAGAGTTTAGAGTGAGGAGAGATAAAAAGACGGTAGATATGTTTTTTAAAATTGCTGATAAAACCGGGGAAATTGAAGCCATAAATTGGGATGTATCTACTGATAGAGTAGAGGAATTAGGTAAAATTGAATTTGCCCGAGTTCAAGGACATATAACCAAAAAGAAAAGTGATGGAACCCTTCAGGCAACAATTTCTTCTCTTATTAAAATAGCTCCCTTAGATTTGGATTATTCAGATTATTTACCCCAATCAGAAGAAAATTTAGATGAATTAATGAGCAGGATTTTTTCAAAGATTAATTCTATCGAAAATTATCATTTAAAGAACCTTCTAAAGAATTTTTTTGACGATCAAGAATTTGCTGAAAAGTTTAAAAGAGCTCCAGCGGCAACAAAAGTACATCAACCTTATATCGGTGGTTTAGTTGAGCACACCTTGAATGTAGTTGAGATTTGTGAAACCATATGCCATATCTACCAAGAGCTAAACCGTGATTTCCTAATTACTATGGCTATTCTTCATGACATAGGTAAAATAAGGGAATATGCCTACCATAAGGTTATCGAACATACTGATGAAGGTAAACTTTTGGGTCATATAGCTATAAGCTTAGAGATGATTGATCAGAAGATAAGGAGTATGGATAATTTTCCAAAAGATTTAGAATTAATGGTAAAACATACTCTCTTAAGCCATCATGGCCATTTTGAATTTGGTTCCCCCAAACTTCCCAGTATTTTAGCAGCTATTGCCCTATATTATGCTGATGAGATGGATGCTAAGGTTAACGGTTTTATAAATATAAAGGCAGAAAATAAAGGTTTTAAAGAAAAATGGAGCAAATGGGTCTGGTGGTTAGAAAGGTCAATTTATTTAGACGAAGAAGCAATATTAAAAAATAAGATAAATAAGATAGACCCTGTATAGTTAGATATCTACTATATAGGGCAGGGGAAGGTTAGAATTGGAATAATTAAAGGGAAAGAGGATTTCTAATTATGTCATTCCCACGAAAGGAGGGAGAAGATAATAGTGAGAGAGATTTTAGAAAAGGTTTTAGAAAATAAAAAGAATAGTGCAGATTATATCGAGATACGGGCGGAAAGGAAAGAAACCACTACCATTCATTTTCAGGGGAAGAATTTAGAAAAGATAAATAGTTCTCAACAGACAGGAGGAAATGTTCGTGTCCTGGTAAAAGGGGGATGGGGTTTTGTTTCCTTCAATCAGTTTGATGATTTAGAAGAGAAAGTTAGAGAGGCAATAGAAGTAGCGAGTTTAATTGGCAAAGAAGAGAGCAATTTAGCCATTATTTCGCCAGTTGTGGAAATAATTAGCCGGGAGTTAGATAAGGATTTTCGTCAGATCAGCCTAAAAGAAAAGAAGGATTTAATGGAAAACTATAATAATATAATTATGAATTTTAATCCTCAGATCCAATCCTCTAACGTAATCTATACCGACAGATTTTCTACTATTTGTTTTGCCAATTCGGAGGGTAGTTATATCGAACAGGAAAAACCGTTTTTAAGTGCGCGCTTTACAGCCATAGCCCGAGAGGGGGATAATGTACAGATGGCCAGTGAAAGTGTTGGGAGTACCAAGGGTTTTGGAGTAATGGAAAGAATCTCCACCAAAGCACAAAGAGCAGCTTTTCGGGCAGTCAATCTTCTTAAGGCACAGCCGGTGAAAGGTGGGGAATATACAGTCATTTTAGATCAGACATTAGGCGGGGCTTTTATCCATGAGGCCTTTGGACATCTTAGTGAAGCTGATTTTTTATATGAAGACGAGAGGATGAGTGGTTTGATGAAATTAGGGAAGAAATTTGGCTCACCTAAACTTAATGTAGTTGATGATGGTTCTATCCCGGATTTGTTGGGTTCTACTAAATATGATGACGAAGGTGTTAGAACAAAGAAAAATTACCTGATAAAAGAGGGAACCCTGGTAGGCAGACTTCATTCGCGAGAGACTGCTGCTAAAATGGGGGAGGAACCGACCGGAAATGCTCGCGCCCTCAATTATCGCTTTAAACCTATTGTTCGAATGACCAATACCTATGTCGAAAATGGAGATATTTTTTTTAAAGATTTATTATCTGGGATAAAAAAAGGAATTTATGACAAGTACTGTTATGGAGGGATGACTAACTTTGAAATGTTTACTGTTAGCGCAGGGGAAGGAGTTACGAGCAGA
>NCRO01000003.1 GCA_002849045.2 Candidatus Sediminicultor secundus | reverse complement strand
GTCAATGAGAGTTACTTTTGCTCCCAGAGAAACAGCATAGATTGCTGCCGATAATCCTGCCGGACCCCCACCGATTATGGCTATATCGGTCATTTTCAATTGAAATCACCTTTTCCTTTTTGAGTTTCTACTCTCATCCCCTCTTCCAATTTAGTTACACAGGTTCTGATATTGGGGATGCTGTTTACTTTCATCAGGCAAGCTGAACATTTTCCTATGGCACAAAAAAATCCTCTTGGGCGGTGATATTTAATGCTTCTGCTTAATACCTTTATTCCGGCAGCCACCAGGGCAGAAGCAATAGGCTCACCCTTATAACCTTCTAATTCTTTCCCATCTAAGGTGAATTTTATCTTTTCCTTTTGATTAAATTCTAAAATGGGATGCTCTTTTATCCGCATATCTTCCTCCCTATATTTTAATATGATCATAATGACCTAAAATCTCAAAAATATTTTTTGCGGATATATCTTGTATTGCATTTAAATATAGTATCGAGTATATAGTATTGAGTATCGAGTTAAGAAATAAGTATATAACAAAGAAAACGAAAGAAAAAAAGAGAAAGATGAAAAATCAGGAGATACTTGTAGGGGCACAATGAATTGTGCCCTTCTTATTTTATTGCCTCATCTCTCCTGGGAGCACGATGCATCGTGCTCCCACATTACCATTTTGTATATTTTTTGGATTACAATCATTTTATTATTATTTTAACATAAAGATAGCGGCCATACGACCTGACTCTGTTACACATCTGACGCAGCCGACGAAGCCTTACGTGGTGAGACCGGAGGACGAGGTGCATGTAACAACAAAGACAA
>NCRO01000303.1 GCA_002849045.2 Candidatus Sediminicultor secundus | reverse complement strand
TTAATGGCCAGCTTACCACTATCTTTCCGGAGGATAAAGGATTAGAATTAATCTATGGCTCTAATAAAGATTTACCTGAACATGGAAGTGAGGCTGAATTAGGTGCTCCTACGATAACTCCTGCCTTAATTGCTTCTTTGGAAGCTCAAGAAGTAGTTAAGATATTATTAAAAAGAGGGAAGCTCTTTCGGAACAGACTGCTATATTTAGATATTGAAGAAGGAACTATGGAAATATTAAATTTATAAAAAAAATCAAAGAAAGGCATAATATAATATGGGAGCAAAAAAAATAAGAGTAGGATTGATTTTTGGAGGAAAGTCGGGAGAGCATGAGGTTTCTTTTTGTTCCGCCTCCTCAATTATTAAAGCAATAAATAAAGATAAATATACCGTAGTGCCTATCGGTATAACCAAAGAAGGTAGATGGATATCTCCCCAGGACTCTGAAGTGGCTCTTCAATCTGGTAAAATAGAAGGGAAAAGCACGGTGATTTTATTGAATGACCCTTCCGGTAGAGCCCTGATCCGCATAGACAATAATCAAAAATTAGATAAAAGCTCGGCTTTAGAAAAATTAGAGGTAATTTTTTCGGTATTACACGGTCCTTATGGAGAGGATGGAACAGTACAAGGCCTCTTAGAATTAGCGGATATTCCTTATGTGGGGGCAGGAGTAGCCGCCTCTGCAATTTCTATGGACAAAGATTTAATGAAGAAAATATTTAAACAGAGAGATTTACCCATATTAAAATGGCTGACCATTAAGAGAAAAGAGTGGCAAAAAGACAAAGAGAAAATCTTGTCTTTAGTTCAAGATGACTTTGAATATCCTCTTTTTGTAAAGCCCACTAATTTAGGTTCGAGTGTAGGAATAACTAAAGTTCACAAGAAAGAAGAACTGGAGAAAGCTATAAATTTAGCCTCTTCTTATGATAGAAAGGTTTTGATTGAAGAGGGATTAGAAGAAGCAAGAGAGATAGAATGCGGTGTTTTGGGAAATGATGAACCTCGGGCTTCAGTAGTGGGTGAAGTTAAACCGGCAGGAGAATTTTATGATTATGATTCAAAATATATAGATAAGGAAACTCAATTGATTGTACCGGCAGATTTACCTGATGGAGTATCACGAAATGTTCAGGAGATTGCCCTTCGTGCCTTTAAAGCTGTTGATGCTGCTGGGATGGCTCGAGTAGATTTTTTTATCAGCAAAAAAGAAAATAAAATATATTTAAGTGAAATTAATACCATACCCGGTTTTACTTCTGTCAGTATGAACATCGAAAAACTCAATG
>NCRO01000302.1 GCA_002849045.2 Candidatus Sediminicultor secundus | reverse complement strand
AAGGAAGTCCTAAATTTCTTATTTCTGAAGCGGTTCGCGGAGAAGGAGCTATTTTAAAAAATATTAAAGGCAAATCATTTATGCATTCTTATCACCCTCTGGCTGAATTAGCTCCCAGAGATGTAGTTGCTCGGGCAATTACTGATCAAATGAAAAAAAATAAAAGTGATTATGTTTATTTAGATGCTACCAAAATAAAAGATAAATTTTCCCAACGCTTCCCTACTATTTATAAAAATTGTTTTACGCTGGGCATCAACCCTGAGAAAGAATATATCCCAGTAGCTCCAGCAGCTCATTATACTATGGGAGGCATAAAAACCGATACCTGGGGAAAAACCAACTTAACGAATCTTTATGCCTGTGGAGAATGTACTTCAACGGGAGTTCATGGCGCCAATCGTTTAGCCAGCAACTCGCTTTTAGAAGGATTAGTTTTTGGTAATAGAATCGCCCGGAAAATAATAAAAAATATAACACTTTCTTCTATTAATCAATTGGAGAAACTAAAGCTTTCTTATAACACCCATCAGGAAAAATATAAAGAATACAGTCCTGAAGAATTAAAGAAAGAACTACAAACACTTATGTGGAATAAAGTGGGAATCATTCGAAATTTCTCTGATTTAAAGAAGGCACTACAAAAAATTAGCGAATGGAAATATATATTCAAATCAGAATTTAAAACTGTTGAAGATTTTGAGTTAGCTAATCTTATTATCTTAGCTGATCTTATTACTAATTCAGCTTTGCAGCGTGAAGAAAGTCGTGGAGCACATTATCGCGAGGATTTTCCCGATAGAGATGATATAAATTGGAAAAAACATATTGTGTATTGACTTAGTTAGCTGGTTAGCTAGTTATTTGGTTACTTAGTTCTCTATCTCTTTAATTGTTTTAACCAACTAACCAATTAACTAATTAACTATCTAACTCAGCGAAACTGATAAAGGAGATGTTTTAAAGATGGACTTTCCAATAAAAGAAAATATCCTGATAGATAAAATAATAGAACAGGCTTTATTAGAAGATATTGGAACCGGAGATATTACCAGTGAATCGATTGTTCCTTATGATTTAAAAGCCAAAGGAATAATTAAAACCTCAGAGGAAGGTGTAGTTGCCGGTTTAGATATTGCCTACCTGATATTTAAAAAATTAGATTCAGAGATTATTTTCCAAGAAAAAATTAAAGACGGGACAAAAGTTACTCGAGGTAAAGTATTAGCAGAAATTTCTGGTTATGCCCGAACTATTCTCAAGGGAGAAAGGGTTGCTTTAAATTTCCTTCAGCGAATGTCAGGTATAGCTACCATTACTTCTAAATTCTGTCAACAAGTAAAAGATTTCCCGGTACGGATATTTGATACACGTAAAACTACTCCCGGATTAAGGATATTAGAAAAATATGCCGTTCGTATGGGGGGAGGGCATAATCATCGCTTTGGATTATATGATGCTGTATTAATTAAGGATAACCATATAGTAGTGGCTGGAGGAATTAAATCAGCAGTAAACTCTGTCCGAAAACAAATCTCCCATACAGTAAAGATTGAAGTTGAAGCAGAAAACTTATCTCAGCTCCAAGAAGCTTTAAAGGTGCAAGTTGACACAATAATGTTGGATAACATGGATTTGGAAACTATGAAAGAAGCAGTAAAAATGGTTAAAGGCGAAGCCTTAATTGAGGCATCAGGAGGAATTACTTTGGAGAAAGTACGGGAAATTGCTCGAACAGGGGTAGATTTAATTTCTGTCGGCGCCCTCACCCATTCGGTAAAGTCGTTGGACATTAGTATGGAAATTATATAGTGAATAGTATTTAGTAGTCAAGCGAAAAGCGCAAAACGCAAAACCATAGCTTAAAATTAAAAATTAAGATAAAAAAAGAAGCCAGAAGCCAAATTAGTATCTCGTATCTCGTTTAGGATTAACTAGTTGGTTGCCTGGTTAGCCAATTAAAGAATTAATACTGGGTCAGTGTAGGGGCACGATGCATCGTGCCCAAAGGCACTGTTAACCGAAGGCCGAGAACTTTTATTTAATGCTAACGAATATAATTGGGCAATCGATCAATTAGTGAATTGATACTAATCGGCAAATTGGTGAATTGGTCAATTGGTAAATTAGTATTAACTGGCCAACTGGCAAACCGGTTAACCAGGTAACTGGGTAACATAATATAAACTTGCATCTTATATCTTGCATCTTGTATTTAATACTAACGACTATTCACTATTCACTAACGACTAGATAAGGAGTGAATCTTTTACTGATGAATAAAATCATAGTGCAAAAATACGGAGGAAGCTCGGTAGCAGATATTGACCGGGTTAAAAAAGTAGCCGAGAAAATAGTAGAAAGGGCAAAAGAGGGGAATAGAGTAGTAGTAGTAGTTTCAGCGATGGGGAAGACTACCGATGAATTAATCAAAATGGCTGGCAAAATTACCTCCTCTCCTAATGAGCGAGAATTAGATATGCTAATTTCTACCGGCGAACAGGTTTCCATTGCCTTACTAACTATGGCTATCCACTCCCTGGGTTGGGAGGCCATTTCTTTTACCGGAATGCAGGCCGGGATTGTTACCAATGCCGTTCATACCAGGGCCAAGGTCACTGCCATAAACCATAAAAAGTTAAAGTCAGCTTTAGAAAAAGGTAAAATAGTGATTGTAGCCGGCTTTCAAGGTATTGACGCCAATGGCGATATCACTACTTTGGGTAGAGGAGGGTCAGATACTACTGCTATCGCCCTGGCCGCCCAGCTGGAGGCAGACGGATGTGAAATCTATACCGATGTCGATGGAGTCTACACTGCTGACCCCGGAATTGTTACCTCGGCCCGCAGAATTCCGGTAATTTCCTATGATGAAATGGCTGAGATGGCCAGTTTGGGAGCCAGAGTAATGCACTATAGAGCTATAGATTTGGCCAGAAATTATAAAGTAAAGATTTTAGTTAAATCGTCTTTTGTTCCAGGAGAAGGTACTCTTATAAAGGAGGTAGACCCGATGTTAGAAAGAGTAATCGTAAGGGGAGTAACCCAGGAGATCAATGTAGGTAAAATTGTAGTTCAGGGGGTTCCGGATGTTCCCGGTGTAGCTTATAAATTATTTAAAGCCTTAGCCGAAGAAGAGATAATTGTAGATATGATTATCCAAAGTTCTCATCGTAACGAGATCAATGATATAGCCTTTACCGTTGCTATAAGTGATTTTAATAAGGTTATCCAAATTACCAAGCAGTTAGCAGAAAAGATTGGAGCTGAAGGAGTAATATCAGAACAGGAAGTAGCCAAAGTATCCATAGTAGGAGCAGGTATCACCGGCGACCCGGCTATAGCCGCCCGGATGTTTGGTGCCTTAGCTAAAGAAGGAATAAATATAGATATGATCAGCACTTCCGGAATTAGAATATCCTGTCTGATCAGCGCTTCCCGCATAGAAGATGCGGTAAAAGCAATCCATAAAGAATTTAATTTAGATAAAGCAGGCGAAGAACAATGAGAAAATATAATGTAGCCGTCGTAGGAGCTACCGGAGCGGTAGGAGAAGAGATGAGATTAGTTTTAGAAGAGAGAAAATTTCCGGTGAAAAAATTAAGCCTCTTCGCCTCTACCCGTTCAGCAGGCAGAATATATAAATTTAACGGAGAAAAAATTACCATCCAGGAGTTAAAGGAAGACTCCTTTTTCGGAATTGACATTGCTCTTTTTTCAGCCGGCGACGAAGTAAGTGCCCGTTTTGCCCCCCTGGCAGTCCGGCAGGGGACGATAGTAGTGGACAATTGTAAATATTTCCGTATGGATCCCAATGTTCCTCTGGTAGTTCCGGAAGTGAATCCTGATGATTTAAAATGGCACAAGGGTTTAATCGCCAATCCCAACTGTTCTACCATTCAGATGGTGGTGGCTTTAAAACCTATTTATGATGAAGTGGGGATAGAAAGAGTTATTGTAGCTACTTATCAGAGCGTTTCCGGAACCGGGAAAGAAGCCATGGAAGAACTAAAAAATCAAGCTGCTTCTATTGCTAAAGGTGAAGGATTTGAAATCAAAGCTTATCCTTACCAGATAGCTTATAATGCACTCCCCCATATCGGTTCTTTTAAAGAAAATGGCTATACTTCTGAAGAAATGAAGATGTTAGATGAAACCAGAAAGATATTGGGAGATAATAATATCCGGGTTGCTGCTACCACGGTGAGAGTCCCGGTCTATCGGGCTCATTCGGAAGTAGTTCATATAGAGACTAAAAAGAAAATTTCTCTTCAGAGAACTCGAGAAATATTAAGTGCCTTCCCCGGGATTAAAGTGATCGATAATCCGGAAAAATTAGAATATCCTCTGCCTTTATTTGCTGAGGGAAAGGACGAAGTCTTTGTAGGAAGAATCAGAGAGGACATTTCTACCGAAAACGGTCTGGTGATGTGGGTGGTATCTGATAACCTACGAAAAGGCGCCGCCCTAAACGCGGTTCAGATCGCCGAGAAAATTATTGAAAGAAAAAATTGAAACCTACCAGAAACCTGCCAAAGGACCGTCCCCTGGTAGGTTTATTTATTAATTTTTCTAATTTCTTCTTTGAAAAAACTTTTTACTTCTTGCCAGGAGGTGGGGAGTATCATTCTTGGCATTGGATTATTTTCGGCGTTTTCGAAATACGCCAAGCTTTTTAAAATATGCAACATATTATAATTTACGCTTTTGTATTTCTTTTTAAACAAGCTTAGAAGATTTTTTAGAGAGATTGCTTCTCTACAGATAAAAAACAAGTCAACAAAATCCCTTTTCGTTCCTCGGGAGGAAACAGCATCAATTTTCATACAACCTATATCTCTGAGATCTGCAATTTTAATCCCTTTTATTTGTTTAAGTTCAAAAAGCAAGGGATAATCATATTTTAAAAAGCTTACCCGGCTACACTTAAATATCCCAATCAAAGTGTTTTCTGTCTCTCTTTCTATTGAAAATTTTCCCTTGGTTTTAATTTTTTGAATTAAGGTTTTGGTATCAATGTCTTTATTGGTAAAAAAATCTAAATCAAGAGAAACACGATGCTTTAATTGTAAGGCCGCACCTGTTCCACCAGCCAAATAGAAATTTATAAGCACCGCTTCTTTGGTTAGTATTTCCAAATTGGTTTTTGTTTTTTTTGAAATGATTTCCTGAGGCATAAAATTTTATCTCTCTTTAGATTAAAAATTAGTTGCCAATAATTAGCACTTCTTGGGGAAAGATTCTTAGAATTATAAAGTACATTTTTTATCTGAGCGAGATTAAAATTGTCTCTCATCCACCTTGTTGCTTTTTCGTCCCCTTCTTCTAAAATTCTTTCAATAATAAACGAAGCATATATTTCACTATCTAATTTAGAAAAATCTACATCCCAAAAATATTTTTTCAGAAATTGAGGAGGCGTCTTCATGATATTTATTTTATCAGATTATTAGACAAAATAAAAGAAACTACTGAACCGTCCTGGTGTTACTTCATTTTACCGGATAATCGATACCAAATCATCAATGCAATCCCTCTCATCAATCTTTTTCCGCGCAACAGTGAATAAGTTTTTCCGGTAACTTTTCCGGGTTCCTGAACAGCAATTTCTACACATAATTTCCCTACTTCTTCAGAAGACACACTGAAAGCTTCCAGGGCGTAAGGTAAATTCTGAAAATCTTTAGTTAACTTGGGGCTCACTTTGATATTATTATAAAAATCGGTTTTGACCATGCCGGGAATTATCATGTGAATGGAGATAGGATGTTCTTTATATTCTTCGGCTAAATTCTTAGTAAAGCTGGTAACCGCTGCTTTAGTAACTGCATAAGCAGTTAAATGAGGAGATTTTTCTCCTCTACTTCCCAGACCACCCATATTAATTAAAATTCCTTTTTCCTGTTTAATAAAATAAGGAATAATTATCCGAGAGGCCTGCATAGTTCCCGTAATGTTTACATCTACTATTTCTTTAACTTCTTCTTCGCTTAATTCATCAAAAAAACGCATTCCTGCGGATAAACCAGCATTATTTATCCAGATATCTATCTTTCCCCAAGTTTCTAAAGAATGTTTAAATAATTTTATCAGATCAGCAGTAACAGCAACATCCGTTTTTATTCCGGATACTTTAAAATTTTCTTTCTGAAAAGTTTCGCAAGTTTCTTTCACTGCTGATTCTTTACGGGAACAAATTACTATCCTGGCACCCTGCTGGGCACACGACCGGGCAATTGCCCTGCCTATCCCCCGGGTTGACCCAGTTATTACCACAACTTTATCGTTAAGTTTCATAGTTATTCTCCATTCATATTATAAAAAAACCTGCCAGAGGACCGTCCCCTGGTAGGTTTCTGGTAGGTTTCAATTTTTTCTTT
>NCRO01000301.1 GCA_002849045.2 Candidatus Sediminicultor secundus | reverse complement strand
ATGCAACTATAGGGGGAAATTTAGTTACTGCCTCACCGGCCGCAGATATGGCAGTCCCCTTGCTTACCCTTGATGCACTTATTAAAATTGAGAGTATTAGACAGAAGAGAGAAATTAAACTAAAAGACTTTTTTCTTAAACCGGGCAAGACAGTTTTGCACGATGATGAGATGATTGTGGGAATTGAATTTGAGCAAAGCGATATAAATAAAAATGGGTATTTTATTAAGCTGGGGCAAAGAAAGGCTATAGCAATTGCCATTGCCAGTTTAGCATTAAATTTAGAAGTTAAACAAAACAAGATTATTCAGATCCGCATTGCTACGGGCTCCGTAGCTCCCACTCCTATAAGATTAACTGCTGCAGAGGAATTTTTAAAAGGTAAAGAAATAAATAATAAATTGGTCGAAGAAGCTATGGATAGAGTGCGCGAAGAAGTTGAGCCCATTAGTGATATCCGAGCATCTGAAGAATATCGCCGATATGTTTCCGGAATTTTATTCAAACGGGCCTTTAATAAATTAACATAATTTCGTAGGACATGCGTCCCCCGTTTCCACGAGAGAAAAACCTGACAGGGGACGGTCCTTTGTCAGGTTTCTAATCACTAATCACTTATTACTTATTAAAAAGGAGGATTTAGATGGAAGAACAAAGAATAGAACTAACTGTAAATGATGAAAAAATAACTGCTGTTGCCAGGGCCGAAGAGTCTCTGTTAAAATTTTTACGCCGAAATGGCTTTACTGAAGTGAAATGCGGTTGTGAAAAAGGGGAATGTGGTACTTGCACAGTTATTTTAAATAAAAAAGCCGTTAAGTCATGTATTATCTTGGCCTTACAAGCTAACCATAAAGAAGTATGGACTGTGAAAGGTATGGAAAAACTGGAATTAGGGATAAAATTGCAGGAAAGTTTTGTTAATCACGGGGCAATACAATGTGGTTTTTGTACTCCCGGCATGATTCTAACCGCTAAAGATTATATGGAAAAAAATCCCATTCCTGATAGAGAGGAAATTAAAAAAGCAATATCTGGAAATCTATGCAGGTGTACCGGATACAAGAAGATTGTTGATGCTATTTACGATGTGGCAGTAGAAAATCAAAAATAGAAAAAACCTGACAAAGGACCGTCCCCTGTCAGGTTTTAGAAAGATAAGAAGAAGGTGAAATTTATGTCTGAATTTAAGATAGTTGGTAAACCAATACCCCGACATGATGCCTGGTCTAAAGTAACCGGGGATCTTAAATATGCCGATGATTTTTCTCTGCTGGGAATGTTATTTGCCAAAGTTCTTCGCAGTAAATATCCAGCAGCTAAAATTATATCCATAGATACCGGTAAAACAGAGCAGTTAGATGGAGTGCGAGCTGTCCTAACCGCGAAAGATATACCTCACAACGAAACGGTAACCAAGTTTGGACAGAGCACAGAGGTGGGCAAAGGATTTGAAGGCTTATATCGGGTTTTGGCTGAGAAAAAAGTTAGGTTTATGGGAGAAGCAGTTGCTCTGATTGCTGCCGAAACAGAGGAAATTGCCGAGGAAGCCT
>NCRO01000300.1 GCA_002849045.2 Candidatus Sediminicultor secundus | reverse complement strand
TGTGTTTACGATGTATCCTGTCTGTCGTTCTCATCTTTTATCCTCTTCTTCTACTGGTTAACCAGTTTGCTTGTTTACCAGTTAGCCTGTTTGCCAGTTTTAACCTGACACCCTTAATTGATGTGGTTTTTCTTTTATTGATATTTTTTATGCTGACTACTACTTTTGTGAATTTAGAAAATAGAATAAAGGTTGATTTGCCAACTGGAGATTTTGCTGCTGCTGAGCCATCGGAAAATATTATCGTAACTATTACCGAAAATAATACTATTTATCTTAATGGAAAACTAATAGATCCTTTAAAACTTACCGAAAGTGTAGCTGCAGAAATAAAAGATGAACCTGAAAAAATAGTAATTTTAGAGGCGGATAAAAATGTGCTCCATGGTAAGGTAATCAGAGTAATGGATTTGCTTAAAAAGGGAGGGGCGGAAAGAATTGCCATCGCAACCCAACCTACTGAGAAGGAATAGCGAGTATATCGTATATCGTATGTCGTGAAGAAGGAAAGAAATGGAAAACAGAAACCAGGAGCCTTATTCGTATCGCGTATCGAGTATTGCGTATCGCGTGAAGAAATACAGTGGTGAGTAACAGTAACAAGTAATGTGTAATCTGTGACAAGTAGGGGCGTATTGCATACGCCCTCATAGTGTGGAGCGGATAGAAATACTGTAAGCAAGTAATATGTAATTAATAATAAGATTATAGTTCTGAATTTACAAAAACAGATTACTTATTACACATCACATATTACACAGTTTACTGGCCAACTGGTTAACCGGAAAACAGGGTAACTGAGTAACTAAATTAATTGGTCAATTGGACAATTAACAACGAGGTGTAAATAATTCGTGCCCATAAATAGATATAGAATAAAACGTTTAAAGCAAAGTAAGAAAAGTTTTTTAGGGAGATCATTTTTAATCTCTATCATACTTAATATTATATTATTATATGCTTTTGGAAATATGATCGCCTTTGATTTCACCAGGCCCTTACCAGAAAAGGAGCTTACTTTGGTTAGTCTGATTGAAATTCCAGCTCCCAAACAGCCGGAATCTAAGAAACCAGAGATTACCGAGGAGAAAGCCATTGCTCAGTTGGAAGTTAAACCAAAAGCTAAGCCGATTTCGCCTGAACCACCCAAGATAAAAGAAGAGATTACCGAAACAGAAGTAATAAGCAAGAAGGAATTAACGGAAGGAGTACCAAAAGTAGAAGTTAAAACTCCTGAGATTGAAACCAAGCCCGTGTCAATGGTTCCTACAGCTCAAACTAAAGAATCTTTAGGTGAGGATATAAGTGTTTCTACTGAATATTTTAAGCAGACTGTAACCAGCAGAAAAGAAGTGAAGGGAGAAATATTTGAACCAGGCGAATCACAGCTAAAAGTTAATTTAGGTGAAAAAAAAGAAGAAAATATCGAAGCAACTTATGGCACTATAGTAAATCCTGGAGAAATTACTACTCTGCCGGAAGTAAAGGAGAAAGAATCTCCTTTTGGCAGTAGACCCTTTTCTATTATGGTAGAAAATTCAGAAGGAGCCAGACCACAAAGCGGCTTGGATAAAGCTAATATTGTCTATGAAGCCTTGGCAGAAGGGGGAATTACCAGGTTTTTAGCTATCTATTATGACCAGGATGCAGAAGAAGTTGGACCGATAAGAAGTGCAAGACCTTATTTTGTTAGTAAATCTTTAGAGCATCAAGCGATTTATGTCCATGTTGGAGGGAGTGAAGAAGCGTATAATTTTATAAAAGAAGAGAAGATAGATGATATAAATGAATTTGTAGATTTTCAGCCCTTTTGGAGGACTAAAGACCGAAAACCACCTCATAATTTATACACCTCTACCATAAAGTTGAGAAAAGAAGCCAATAAATTGGGTTATATTGAGATGATAAAAAAGCAGGAATATCAATTTGAAATTGATAGAAATGAAAAATTAACTGGCAGAGAAACTGATTCTATAGTAATCCCTTACAACAGCATCTATACGGTTAGTTACAAGTACCAACCTGAATCGATGAAATATTTAAGATTTATGAACAGCGAACCTCACATAGATGCCAAAACTAAAGAGCAAATAGCAGCAGATAATATTATAATTCAATTTGCCGGAACAAAAATTATTGATGATGAGGGGAGGCTGGCGGTAGATTTCGTCGGCAAGGGAACAGGTTTATTGTTTTTTAAAGGTAACTCAACAGAAATTGTCTGGGGAAAACCAGATCTAAGAGCAAGAACCCTATTTTTAGATAAGGAAGGCGATAGAATAGCTTTAACTCCGGGAAATGTTTGGATTCAAATTGTTCCTTCGGATTTAAAAATACAGTACTAAAGAGTGACAAGTTTTGTGCCAGGCACAAAACTTGTCATAAATGTAAACTTTAGTGCCTGGCACAAAACTTGTCATAAAATGAAAAAATTAGAAGAAACTTTGGAATGTTTTTTAGATTATCTATCTATCGAAAGAGGTTTGGCTAAGAATACTATAATTTCTTATAGATATGACCTGATAAAGTATATT
>NCRO01000299.1 GCA_002849045.2 Candidatus Sediminicultor secundus | reverse complement strand
TGAAAGAGGTAAAAAAAACAGCTATAAATGGAATCAGCCAAATAATAATTAATAAAGTAGCAAACGAGTAAAATACAACCTTTTTCATAGACTTACCTCTGTTTTCATAACATGTCTCATATAAATTATAATAAAACTTAACGTTATCAAGAACTGTATTACAGCTATGGAAGAGCCGTAACCCATACGATAATTATGAAATGCCTGGATGAACATGTAATTTGCCATAACACTCGAAGAATAAAAAGGACCGCCTCGGGTCATCACATAAATTATATCAAATGCTCTTAAGGAATCTATTACGTTAACCGTAATGGCTATAACTGTGGCAGGCCTTAACATTGGAAGAATTACATAGATAAATCTTTGCCACGAATTAGCACCATCTACACAAGAGGCATCAACAAGATTTTTGGGAACTTGTTTCAGACCCGCCAAGAAGATGACCATAGCATATGGTATTTGTCTCCATAAGGCAGCCATTATAAGTGAGTATGTCACAATTTTCGGATCACTTAGCCATCCAATCCCTTGAATTCCCAAAAGATTAAGAAATGTGTTCAATATACCATCCCTTGGCTCGAATATCCAAGACCATATTTGCCCTATAACCACAAAAGAAAGTGTCATTGGAAGAAACATAAATGTTTTGTATATTTTTGATCCTGCGAATCCCTGATCTAAAAACATTGCTACAGCTAAGCCCAGTGGAACAGCCACTATTGCAAAACCGAGTAACCATTTTATATTATTCCAAAAAGAAAGCATTGAATATGGATCTTTCAATAATTCCCTAAAATTTTTCAAGCCAACAAAATTTATCACCGGAGATACACCATCCCAGTTTGTAAAACTGAGGAACATTGTTTGAAATATGGGGATAATCACCCATATACTGTACATAAGCAATGGGATAATTAAGAATGAATAGGGGACCCACCATTTACTCTTCAATGTTTTTCTCCTTATCTAATCAATAAGAGCCTAGAAGAATCTTTTTCAAATAATGGGAGGCAATATCAAGCAGGAATATCGCCTCCCAACAATTACGTTTTATTTTTGGTAAATTCTTTTTCTTTGATTTTCCAGGTTCTGGAGTATAGAATTTAATTTCTCTGGTTGATCCATAAATTCGACGAAACCATTCATCCCGGCAGTTGCCATTTCTGGGTTTGCATCTCTATCGTAGAATTGCATGACTCCATCTGATTCAAGAATCATATTTAACCCATCCTGTGCATGTGGATCTGGAGCAGGAACAAATTTATTTGCAGCCAACCTGCCAAGCTCTTTTGCATTGTACTCCTGAGCACTTTTTGAAGCCAAGAACTCAAGAAAAATCTTTGCAGCATGCTTATTAGCAGCTTTAGCTGGGATCATGAATCCATCAATAGGAGTGTCTTCATAAAGCCCTATTTCACCATTAATCACAGGGAATCTAAAGAAATCCAAATCACCTTTTACATCTTCTGGTGCTACATCTTTAATGAATTGTCCCATAAGATACATTCCTGCTTCACCGGTGAAGAGGTAATTCGCTGCTTCTTGCCAGGAATAAGAGGTATGGTTATCAATAAAATATCCTGCATCTACAAGCTCTCGCCAATATTTAAAAGCCCCTTCTATCCCAGGATCAGTGTATGGAATTTCCCCATTAGTTAGTTTGAGATGATATTCAAGTCCGTTAACTCTCATATTAAGATAATCAAACCAACCAGCAGCTGTCCATAAATATTTTGTACCAATTGCAATAGGGATATAATCATTTTCTTTAAGTTTGGCGCAAACATCTTTGAATTGTTTCCAGGTTACTGGTTTAGTAAGGCCAAGATCTTCAAAGATAGATTTTCTGTAATAAACACCCCACCAGTACCAGGAGACGGGAACAAAGTACAGCTGTTGGTCGAATGCACAAGCGCTCTTAAAGGCATCGGGAAAATAAGCTTCAAATCCGTCTTTGAATATATCATCGATTGGTTCTAATAGTTCCTTGCTTGCGAAATATCTCATTCTTTCTCCACTAAACCATGTCACAACATCTGGAGCTTTAGGAGAATTTAGCCATGTTCTCAATAGTGTTTTGAAATCTTCATGCGCAAATGTATTAACAGTCACTTCATATTCAGGATGTATCGCTCTGAACTGATCTACTAATTCAGCAAATACCTTCTTGGGGGCAGGGTCTGACTGATAGGAATTGATGATTAGCGTTTCTGCCGCCAAAGCAGTTACTGAAAAAACTAACAACAGTAAAATTACCAGTAAAAATCTTTTCATTACAAATTCCTCCTTTTTTTACAAAAATTAAAAAATTCTTGTACTTAGTATTTCGAATCAATTCGTTTTTTATCCCCTCCTCTCCCTCAAATGATTAACTTATTTGCCCGATATTCAAATCTTTCCTGTTCATATGCTGAAGCGTATTTCAATGATTCAAGGAGGAAAAGAGCTATCCACCCTTTCCCCCCTATTTTAAAAAATATATTACCTAACTCCTTGCTCTATTAATGTTTTTAATTCTCCAATATTTTGTGGGGTAGCAATGCCAACTCCTGTATTAATAGCAAGACCGGGGATATTATATTTTTTCATTAGTACCACCTGTAAAACAGGAAAAAATCCTTGCAGATAGAGCATCTGATCAAATGATGCACTTACATAACCTTTTTCAATACCTTCAATGGTTGCAGGTGAAAGATCTATTCCTCCGACAATGACCTCACCCGGTTTTTTACCTGCTGCCTGCAACACTTTCATCATATTTGAGGTTACATTACCATGTTGGGTACCAATGGCTTTTACATCAGGGTTCCTTTCCAGGTAGGCAGTAAGAATAGGAATGCAAAGAGATGCCTCTGTATCTACATCAGGAGAAATATCGAGCTTTTCCACAATTAGCCCTGCACCTTCAAGGGCATCTACTATTCCCATTGGGCTTTTTCTTCTTCCTTCTTGTGAGAAAAGTCCATAGACTAAAGCTTTATCTCCAGATTTAAGTCCCTGTTTTATCATAGTCAGCCCAGTTAAATACCCACCTGCATGAAGATCCGCCCCCGCATATCCAAATCCCTTATCTTGATACATCGTCTGCAAGTTAGGAAGAGGATTATTTCCACTAGTTACTATAACCCCTCTACTTATTGCTTCTTCAACCAGTGATTCAAACGCACCTTCCCCTGGATGTCCCATAATAACAATACCATCAGGCGAAGCAGCGAGAGCCTCTTTAAACTGGTTTATCATTTTTTCTGATTGCCATGCTGAATATTGTTCAATAAGTTTCACACCTAAATGCGCAGCAGCAGCCCTTGCCCCATTTGTACGAGCAAGTGTCGAGGGATCGCCTTCTGTACCACCCATCTGCATATAAATTAACATTCCTGAACCTAATAGTTCTTCTTTGTCTCCTGCGGCGCTTGCAATTAAACTTGTACCGAACAATAAACCACACACAATTAAAGACATAATTATAATTATTAGAAACTTTTTCATTTTAACTTTCCTCCTATTTTTTAGATATTTTAAAACTTTTAGAAAGCCCATATATTTAAATAAATAGAAAAAATCGTATTTCCTTTAATTCTATTTATAATAAGCTTTCTTTTGTTAAGAAATTATAATTTTTCTGTTTATTCACCTCCTTTTTTCAAGTATTTTTTAGATTTTCTCTCTTTAATAAAGAACTTTTCTCGCCTCCTTTTTTTATAAAAAATTATTATTTGTTTTTTTAAAGATTTTTAATAAACACAGATTCTTTTATTCTCTCTTTTATCCCTTCCCCTTTTTCTCGACTTAATACAATATTTAAACCAACGGAAGCAGCCATTACCAGACCAGTAACTAAACGTGTCCAGTATCCCCCAATTCCGCTGGCAACTACTCCTGCTTCTAAGGAACCTACAATATAAGCACCAAAAAAACTTCCAATAACTGTTCCGTATCCTCCAGCGAGGGAGGTACCACCTATAAAAACTGCAGCTATTGTAGGCAAAAGAAGTCCTGCCCCTTGGGTTGTCCAAAAATTTATCATCTCTAAAGTTAATAAAACCCCGGCAAAAGCAGAAATTACTCCCATAAACACGAAAAGCTTTATCTTGGTAGCCGTGACATTTACTCCCATAACCCTGGCTACATCAACATTATCACCAATAAAT
>NCRO01000298.1 GCA_002849045.2 Candidatus Sediminicultor secundus | reverse complement strand
TTGCAACCTGACGACGGCCTCCGATCTTCGCCTTATTCTCGTGGGCTCGGATATGTGTATAAGAGACAGAAAGAAGTAAGAGAAATAGTTAGAAAACTACGTTATCATACAAGTATTGCCTTATGGTGTGGAAACAATGAAATCAATTGGGGTTTTGATGAATGGCCTATGATGACCCATAAAGTTGATGGTGAATACCTGGGAAATAAATTATATCTGCATGATTTCCCGATGATATGTGCCCAAGAGGACCCTTCGAGGCCTTATTGGCCTTCGAGTCCATACGGTGGAGATAAGGCAAATTCTGCGAGTTCCGGTGATTGTCATATATGGAATGTATGGTCAGGTTGGGCAGATTATAAAGATTACGCTGAGGAGAGCGGTAGATTCATAAGTGAATTTGGATTTCAAGCTGCTCCTGATCCGAAGACTATCAACTTTTATGCTAAAAAAGAGGAACAAGAGATATTCCATCCCGTTATATTAAATCATAATAAACAAAAAGATGGACAGGAGAGGATACTACGTTTCATTAATGCTCACTTCGGGACAATAACGGAATTTGATGCATTTGTCTATCTTTCTCAGTTTAACCAAGCTGAAGCTATAAAATTTGGGGTAGAACATTGGAGAGCGAGAAAATACAAAACAGCGGGCACACTCTACTGGCAGTATAATGACAGCTGGCCTGTCTTTAGCTGGTCTTGTGTAGATTATTTCAAAAGGCCAAAAGCCCTTTATTATTATACTAAGAAGTTTTATGCTAACATTTTACCTTTTGTAGATTATAAACCATCGGAGCAAGCTCTTGAGGTTATGGTTATAAATGATATACATGAGAAAAAAACAGTGGAGGTTTCACTGGAGATCTGGAATATCACAGGAGAAAAGATTTGGGAGAAAAAGTATGAAAAAATACAAATCCCGAGGGATTTCGTTTCCACAATCGATATCCTTAAGATACACGATTTACCCACAAATATACTATCCAATACTGTGATATACATTGTAGTGCAAAGTAATGAAGAGAAATTCGATAATTATTTTCTTTTTGATAACTTTAGAGATATGCACTTACCAGATCCAGAATTATCATATACCCGAGATGGTAACAATCTGATCTTCCGATGCAAACGTCCAGCCTTTGGGGTCTTTATAGCTTCTGAAGAGGAATATATGCCCTCGGACAACTTTTTCCCTTTAATTTCTTCGATGAATAAGAGAGTAAGATGTGTATCGAATAAGATAAAGGTAAGAAGTCTATACGACTACTTAAAAAATAGGTTAATAGTCAATAAAAATATCACTTAAAATATTCTCTTAAAAAGATGTATACCCATGAAACAGAAATATATTTTTACTTTATTAAAATCGTTTATTTGTAGCAGTATATGTTTTTTTAGGGTATCATTGTTTCCCGTTTGTTTTGCTGCCGAGCAAATACCACTACCTCGGATTGATGCGATGCCGAGTGAACCGTCTCCTTATTATTTACGAGATTGGAAAAAAGTTGCTCGAGATTATGTGGAGTTTGTTTTGGATGAAACCAAGAGGGGCAACCTTCTTCCTTTGGTGAAATGGAATGATAATTCTTCCTCGCAAGGAATGTTTATATTGCCTAGTTATGCCGGGAAGAAAAATAGTGACACCGAAGCAATAAACGGCATGGCATTGGTCGTGACCGGTTCTTTAACTGGATTAGATATGGCCAACTACAAAGGGATTAACTTTGTACAGCTTGTATCGGATTATTATTATTGTGAGCCGGAAGAGATGTTCGGGAATTACAAAGGCGGGTGTGGTGTAACCGAGTATTGGTACAAAATGCTTCCCAATCTTCTCTTTTATCATATTTGTGACCGATACCCTCGCGAGGAGAATATGAAAGCCAAAATGTTGCATATTGCAGATCAATTATATCGGAGCAGTTTATCTCTGGGGGGAAACAAAGAGCCGTGGAATGTGCCGGAGTATGAACATTGGTCATTCGATTTTGCCACGATGCAAGCCAGAAATGACCGTCACTGGAAAGAAGCAGGGGCGGCAGCAGCATATGGCTGGTTAGGGTATATGGCATTTGCCATCGGAGGAAACCAGAACCATCTGGATGTCGCCGATTGGGCGATGGAATAATATTAATATAAAAAGGAGGAGGGATAGAATGATTAAAAAATCAAAATTTAGTCTTAACAGGATAATTTATCCCAAATTGAAATTAGAGAATTTTTTTAAACTTGTTAAAGATTTGGATTTAGATAAAATCGAATTGCGTAATGATCTTCCCGGAGGAAAGATAATTGATGGCTATACTCCTGAGCAGCTGAAAGAACTTTTAAAAAAATACGGAGTGGAAATATTAACCATTAATGCCTTACAAAAATTTAATTTAGCCGCAGTCCTGCCAGAAACCATAAAGGAATTAAAAAAATTAATTAATCTTTCACAATCCATTGGTTGCAAAGCCATTGTATTATGCCCCAATAATGATGTTAATGATAAAAGGAATCAAGAGGAAATTTTTAAAGAAACAGTAAAAGCTTTAAAATCTTTTGGACCCTTATTCCAAGATAGCGGCATACAAGGCTATTTAGAACCTTTGGGATTTGAAGAATGTTCTCTTAGATCACTTATTATAGCAATGAAAGCTATTCAGGAATCAAATTATCCTGTCTATAAAATTGTTCATGATACCTTCCATCATCATATCGGTCCTGATACCTTTGATACAATTGAAAATGATTATGATATCTCTTATACCGGACTAGTTCACATCTCCGGAGTAGAATGCAATATTTCTGTTGAAGAATATAGAGATAATCACCGTGTTTTAGTAACCGAACAAGATAGGCTTCAAAACAAGGAACAAATAGAATTACTCCTCAAACTTGGCTATGCGGGAAATATTTCCTTTGAACCTTTTTCTAAAACTATACAAGAAATGGAGATTGAAAAGATAAAATCAGCAATTAACCATAGTATAGAATATATAAGTAAATAAAAAAATTAATCATTTAATACTCTTTTAATACGTGGATCAGTAAATATATCACTGGCATCATCGCTTGGAGAAGAAAATTCTGAAATAACTGCTCCCTTTTCGCCTGCCTGAAACCAATGGAGAGTATTTTTATCTATGGTATATTGATCTCCGGGCAATAGGATAGTTTCATGATATACAGAATAATATTTTTCATCTCCTGCTGGAGGATGAGTCTTCGGATTTTCGGTTTTCTCACCTTCTGTATAGAGGTATACCTCCCCATATCTACAACGAAATGTTTCCATTTTCCCTTCCCTACCATTATGATCAGGATGGCGATGTTCGGGACAAGTTTGATGAGGAAATAGAACCATTTCTTTCGCACAATGCCTCGAGTTATTTACATATACTACTAAAACAACGCCGGTTCTTTCAAAATCATCTAAACCAAGATCGGTAATTTCCATATCTTCCTTCTCTTGTGAAGAAAGAACAATACCTGCTTTTTGAAAGTATTCAAGAGCTTTTGCCTTTATTCTTTCTTTTTCTTCTTCTCTCATTTTTCTCCCTTCCTTATTCTCATCATTTTTAAAACTAAAAAATAATCATCCAGCCCGGTCTTCAGGACCTTTCCAAATCTTATATTGATAATCATATTTCCAATTGTCTGTAGGAATAAAAAGTGATAAGCGTTTCCACCCGGAGGTTACTCTCTTTACAACTTCAGGTAAAGGTCGAATCCCTCCGGTAGCATCAATCGCTTCTACACAACAGGCACCTACAGCAGTAGCTAAGGTAATGCACTTTTCCGGTTCTCCTCCATCTAAAAGTTGAGCTAAAAACCCAGCAATAGTGGCATCTCCGGTTCCAGTAGTTCCTTTAACCTTCGTAACAAAACAAGGAGATAAAAGTTGACGATAATTCCACTGGCTGGGGTTAATTATCCTCGATAAATTACTTTTTTCTATTTGGTGTGTTCTCAAATATAGACCCTGATCACCAAGTTTTATTGCCACTACATTTGCTCCATAATCTATTAATTGCTTAGCTATTTGATCTAATAGTAAAACATCAATTCTTTCTTTCTTTTCTGAAATATTATAAAATTTCTCTGGATTTAACATATACAACAGTTCATCAATACTGGGCATGAAAATATCTACCATAGGTAAAACGTTTTTAAAGAATTCGTACCAATCTATTTTACCGGCAGGAGATTCAGGGTCCGGCATGGCCATATCCAAACTGGTAATTATATTCATCTTTCTAACTCTTCGAAACATTTTTACCAGTTCTTCTCCCGCGTTCTCATAAAATTTCTTCATTAAAGGAGGATATCCAAAATGGAATATGCGGCAATTTATCATTTTTTCATAAGGGATATCATTGGCAACAAAGGTATGATTGGGTCCGGGATAATGTAAAAAGACCCGATCAGTATCTGGGGGATTTAAGACAATGGTATAAGAAGAAATCTCATCTTTACTAATAATCATATTTTCTACCAAAGTTTTGTCTTCTTTCTGTAAAATCTCAAAAATAACCTTTCCAAAGGCATCTCCCCCAATTTTCCCTAATAAAATAGTATTAATACCCAATTTTTTAAGAGTTATTCCTGTATTAGCTACTGCACCACCGGTCGATAATTTCAATCCTGACATTTCCAGAATATGTCCTGGGATAATCGTCTTAATACTCCCAATCCTCCAATCCGGAATAATATCTAAACAAATATGGCCTGCAACAATTATATCCATAAAATTCTCCCATTTGAAAAATATAAAATATTTTTGTTAATTTAGATTCCTTTTGCTATTTCTTCCATAACTTTTGCTTCCTCATCCTGATGGCTGGATAAATGACAAACACTTTTTAATATATTTTCTAATCCCCTTGGATATTCTCGCTTAAAAAATACTTTATCGGGGGGATGCATTTCCCCTTTCTCGTCTTTTGCCTTAAAATCTAAAGCAGCATAAAATGCTCTTTTAATCTTATTATAAGGAACGCCTTGTCTTTGAGCCAAAAGCATTGGTCCTACTATTCTTTCGTTCTTATCTAACTTACGATACAAATCTCTGCCTACTCGAAAAATAGTATCTCCTAATGATTTATTTTTAAATCTAAAAAGTAGATCATCAATATGGTTTTGTAAATTTTGCAGAGTAAGGTCTTTAGGGTATGCCCCATTCAAAGCTACTGCTGATTGTTTCATACACTCCCGGACAGTTTTATAAATTTCTGGCACCTCTAATGCCTCATATATGAAGGTCGTTTCTGAGTTATATTGATATCCTAAATAAGCTGATGCAGAATGACCAAGATTATGAATGAATAGTTTTCTATCTACATAGGCTTTGATATTTTCAACAGCCCAAAGATCCTTAACCTGAGGAAGAGGGTTCTTAAATCCTTTTTTATCTACAATAAGAGTATTAAAAGGCTCAGCAAATACCCATAACAAATCTTTTTTTTTATCCTCCTCTTTCATTAGGGGAACCATCTTCCCTATACTTGTTTCTATTAATCCAACCAGTTCATCGAAAGGATATTCCTGGGGAAGATGACTTTTTAATTCTTTTCTTAAATAGTGCGCTACATTCCTAAAATTCTCAGCAATTATAATATCTAAAGGATTTTTTCCTCTTTTTTTATATCTTAATTGAATCCCCTGAGCGATTACGGGAATAATCTGAGGTAAGGCATATTTTCCTACTGCCGTGGCTATGATATCTGTATCTACCATCTCCCGAACAACTGCCTCTTTATCATAACCATCTATAGCTCGAATATTTTCTATTAAAATAATTTCATCGGGAGGTTCATTCCTCTTTATTACTAATTTATATACTCTTTTTTTATTGAGTTCCTTTACTAATTCTTTATTGATATCAACAAAAACAACTTCGTATCCCGAACGGGAAAATAACTGACCGATAAAGGATCTTCCTATATTCCCTGCCCCAAATTGAAGCATCTTTTTTTTGTACATCATTCTCTTCCACAGCTTTATATAAATTAATTGTTTACCTTATTATATGAAAAATTGAGACCTCAACTAAAAATTATTTTTTAGATACATTTCTTCTTATAATATTCTATTATTCGACAATATATCTAAAAATCCTTCTTTTTCAAACAAAATAAAAAAGCCCTTCAGCGAAAGGCCAAAGGGCTGAAAATGTCTTGGCTCCCCCTATTGGACACGTTCAGAACTTTTAAGGGGAATATAGTAATAGAAAATATTAGATTAATAATTTAGTTATTCGCAATTAGAAGTAGTCTCTAAGAATAAGAATTTTAAAAATAAAGATGCTTCAGTAAATGTTAAAGGGCTTGTTATTATCTGGCACCCCGATATTAGATAGGTTCAGGACTTTTAGCCGGAGTAAACCATTATGCGATATGATAAGCTTGGAAGTAAAAATATTAAACTAATCTTTCGATTTTTTAAAAATAAAAGCCTTTTTTGTGAAGACTCTAAACCTAAACGCCCTATGTCGTCATCTTGGGGATTTGTGCAAATCTTTGGTAAGTTTCCGAGCCTTTTTTAGAAAATCTCCAGCCGCTTTTAAAGCGAAGCTAGCCCCTTCTTCCGACCATCTGTCGTAATAATCGGCGTCCTCTCTTAGCCTTTTACCTTTTCCGAGGGCTTCTATTAAACCGCCTGGGAGCAGTCTTGTCTCTACATAAAGAGCCCGCATAGCAACAATAAGACAATAGTGGCTGTGCTCTCGGTAATTTTTGACAAACAAAAGGGCTCTGGCGGAATGGAACATAGAGTAATAGGACTGGATAGTAGCCCATTTGTAATCTTTGTCATTAAAAGTTTTCCCGGCCCTTTCCAGGTCCCGTTGAGCTATCCCAAGGGTTTTTGTCAGGAGAGCTTTCCCACGGGGGAATTCCCGTATTTTATTTCTCTTTAAACATTGTTCAAATTCTCAAATTCATCTTTAGACTCCCACAGGGTTATACCATGTTCTATCTCTTCAATAAATACCGATTCTCCTTTTTCCATTTTAACAAACTGGGTCGAGTTGCGAATAATAGGTTGAAGTTTTTCTCTGAGGTTGCTTTTCTTTATCTTCTCTTTAATGGCCTTTGAGCTATCGGCTAATATAAAAATGTCTATATCGCTACTGGCTATATTTTCTCCCCGGGCACAACTACCAAACAGGACTATTTTTTTAGAGAGCACTTTTAATTTATTCACCAGGGGTTGTAAGAGCATGGTAGTCTTGAGGACTTTCAATTGTTTAATAACGGGGTTGTTATAATCAACCGAATAAAGATAGATCTTTGCCTTCTTTTCCCGCAGGACGAGCTTTTCTTTAGCGAGTTTACGAAGAGAGAAATTAACCCCTGCTCTGCTAATCCTGGTGGCCTTTTCGATTTCATTAGCCAGAAATTGCTTGCCCGGACTTTGGATAAGAAAGTTTAAAACTTTCTGGGCATTAGTTGATATAAGACTATTATTCATATAAAGCTCCAATGTGTTATCTAAAAAATTAGATGTACGTCTAAAATAATATACGATTATCTAAGAAATGTCAAAGGGAACTATAACAGTGTTGTTAAATTGGGGTGGGGCATACAGGAAGCGAGCCTTGTGCGGTGAACAAAAAGCATTATATTTTTAACCAGCAAAAAGCTTTTTTAGCCTGGTTAAAAATATAAAGGCGGGCTAACTTAAATACCTTCTATCGTAGGGCTAAACCTCTATTCCTATTTATCGAATAGCTCCCCCTGTTGGACACGTTCAGAACTTTTAAGGGAAATATTATGGATATAATTGTTGCAGGCCATATTTGTTTAGATATTATTCCGGATTGGAGGATTGGGAGTATTAAGACG
>NCRO01000297.1 GCA_002849045.2 Candidatus Sediminicultor secundus | reverse complement strand
TTAGGAGGTGAAATAATATTAAAATTTACTTTATTATTACTCTAAGCATCCTTATTGGCATAACAATAAGTTATTTCCTCACTAAGTATATTGACAAAGCAAAAATATCATCAGCTGAAATAAGTTCTAAGAATATTATGGAAAATGCCGAGAGAGAAGCAAATTCACTTAAGAAAGAAGCGGGGCTGCAAGCAAAGGAAGAGGCTTACAATATTAAGAGAGATGCTGAGGTAGAAATTAAACAAAAACGAATTGAAATGCAAAGGCTCGAGAGCAGTTTAATTAACAGAAGCAATAGCTTGGTTCAAAAAATAGAGTTACTCGAAAAAAGAGAAAAATCATTAAATTATAAAGAAAAAGAACTCGAAGATAATATCCAAAAAACCAAAAAATTATACCAAGAACAAAGAAATGAATTAATAAAGATTTCAAATATGAGTTTAGAAGAAGCAAAAAAAGAACTTTTAAGTAATTTAGAAAAAGAGCTTACTCATGAAACCGGTAAGATGATAAAAGAGTTTGAAGATCAAGCAAAAATAGAAGCAGACAAAAAATCCAGGAAAATAATATCATTAGCAATTCAAAGATATTCAGCAGATCACACAGTGGAAACAACGACATCTTTTGTACCTTTACCCAATGAAGATATGAAAGGAAGAATAATCGGAAGAGAAGGTAGGAATATCAGGACATTTGAAATGTTAACCGGAGTTGATTTAATTGTAGATGATACCCCGGAAGCGGTTATTATCTCGGGGTTTGATCCTATACGAAGAGAAATCGCTCGGATAGCTTTAGAAAAGTTAATCGTTGATGGCCGCATACAACCAGCAAGAATTGAAGAAATAATAGAGAAAACTAAAATAATAGTTAATAGTAAGATTCAAGAAGAAGGAGAACAAGTAGTATTTGATACAAATGTAAAAAATATAAATCCCAGGCTAATTAAATTATTAGGGAAATTGAAATACCGTACAAGTTATGGACAAAATGTCCTGCAACATTCAATAGAAGTTGCATATCTTTCTGAAATTATGGCTTCAGAAATAGGTGTAAACTCTCAAATGGCTAAAAGAGCTGGTCTACTTCATGATATTGGAAAAGCTGTTGATCATGAAATAGAAGGGGCTCATGCTATAATTGGTTCTGAAATTGCCAAAAAAAATGGTGAAAGTCTTGAAGTAATTAATGCTATTGCTGCTCACCATTCGGATGTAGAGCCTAAATCAATTGAAGCCGTTTTAGTCCAATCTGCCGATGCAATATCTGCTTCTCGTCCGGGAGCTCGACGTGAAATGCTGGAAACTTATATAAAAAGACTTGAAAATTTAGAAGAAATTGCTAATTCATTTGAAGGAGTAAATAGAGCATTTGCTATACAAGCTGGTAGAGAAATAAGAATAATCGTTAATCCGGAAGAAATCGATGAATATACGGCAAAAAAGATATCAAGAGACATTTCAAAAAAAGTTGAAGAGAACATAGATTATCCCGGTCAAATTAAAGTAATGGTTATTAGAGAAACCCGCTCAGTAGAATTTGCAAAATAAATAAACTTGTACTCGTGAAAACGGGTAACGAAATTTAATTTTAAGGAGGTAATTTTTTATTAAAGATTACCTCCTTAAATATTATGTAAACATAGCAGTTCCATACTTGAATGCTCTGTGAGGTTTAAAAGTATGGCGGTATGTAAAAACTGCAATAAAGAGTCAAATATTATTTCCGAAACTTTGGATATATGTTTAGAATGTATACGAAGTGATTTTAAAAAGGTTTCAGAACATATAAAACAAGTCCATCGAAAGACAAGGAAAGATTTTGACCTACCTGAAGAACCACCTAAGGATCCAAATGGCATAGGTTGTAAATTATGTGTGAATGAATGTAAAATTCCAAAGGGTGGGAAGGGCTATTGTGGTCTGCGGAAAAATGAAAATGGTAAACTAATAGGTCCGACTGAAGATTTTGCCTTCCTTAGTTTTTATCACGATAATCTTCCCACAAATTGTGTCGCCAATTGGGTATGCCCTGGTGGAACAGGCACGGGTTTCCCTAAATTCGTCTGTAAAGATGGTCCGGAATATGGATATAAGAATTTGGCAATATTTTTTATAGGTTGTTCCTTTAATTGTCTATTTTGCCAGAATTGGCATTACAGAAATCAGCTAAATAGACCATCCTCAATTAGCGTAAATAAATTATTAAGGGCTATTGATAACCGAACCTCCTGTATATGTTATTTTGGCGGAGATCCAGCACCTCAGCTTCCTTTTTCTATAGAGTTTTCGAAAAGAGCTATTAAAACCAGAAAAGATAAAATTCTACGGATTTGCTGGGAGACAAATGGGTCTATGCATCCTAAATTATTAGAAAAATTGATGGAGTTAGTCCTTAGTACTGGGGGCTGTGTAAAGTTTGATCTAAAGGCATTTGACGAAAAATTAAATTTTGCACTTTGTGGTATAACGAATAAAAGGACTTTTGAGAATTTTACCCTGGCATCTAAGTACGTTAGGAAAAGGAAAGACCCGCCAATTCTTATTGCAAGTACTTTATTGGTTCCTGGATATATTGACAGTAAAGAAGTTTTTGATATAGCCAAATTCATAGCTGAACTCGATCAATCTATCCCATATTCCTTATTAGGATTTGCGCCGAATTTTTATATGTCGGATCTTCCTTGTACATCCAGAAGACACGCACAAGATTGTAAAAAAGCAGCAGAGGAAGCTGGTCTTATTAATGTTAATGTGGGAAATATTCAACTTTTAGGAGAAGATTATACATGGAGTTAAAATTTTCAACGCGAAATAAACCAAACAATCATAGAGAAAATCATCTGAAAGCATTCATTAAAACTTTTGGCTGCCAGATGAACGTCAATGATTCAGAATATATCGTTGGTCAATTAGTAAAATTAGGTTATTCGCCCACAGAAGATATATTTGAATCTAACTTAATTTTATTAAATACTTGCTGTGTTAGAGCTAAAGTCGAACAAAAAATATATAGCCTAATTGGTAAGATTAAAAAAATAAAAGAAAATAATTCAAATGTGATTTTAGGTATATGTGGATGTATGGCCCAAAAAGAAAAAGAAAATATATTTGAAAGAGCACCATATGTTGATTTTATATTTAGCCCTTCTCAAGTAAATAATATAGAAGAAATTATTAATACTGTAAAATATGCTAATAAAAAATATATTTCTTGCGAAAACACTCCTGAATTTAGCTTTGATCACCTTCCGGTTAAAAGAGAAAGTAAAATATCAGCCTGGATTCAAATAATGAGAGGTTGTAATAATTATTGTTCTTATTGCGTTGTCCCATACACCAGGGGCCCTGAGCAGAGCAGGAGAGTTTCCGAAATAGTATCGGAAGTAAAAATTTTAGCAAAAGATAAATATAAAGAAATATTTTTGTTAGGCCAAAATGTCAACTCTTATGGTAAAGACCTTTCTCGGCCTGTTACTTTTTCTGAATTATTAGAATTATTAAATAATATTGACGGTATAGAAAGAATAAGATTTATAACTTCTCATCCCAAAGATTTTTCTTTCGATTTGATAAAAACCATAAAAAAATGTAATAAGATCTGCAACCATATCCATTTACCTGTTCAATCCGGTTCAAGCAAAATACTTAAAATGATGAATAGAAAATATGATATTAATTATTATAATAATATTATTAAAGAAATAAGAAATAATATAGATAATATTGCAATTACTACAGATGCAATGGTAGGGTTTCCCGGAGAGACCGAAGAGGACTTTATGGATACTTTAAGAGCCTTTAAAGAAATAGAATTTGACGAAGCATATACTTTTATTTATTCCAATAGAGAAAATGCTATTGCTTCGCTATTACCTGACCA
>NCRO01000296.1 GCA_002849045.2 Candidatus Sediminicultor secundus | reverse complement strand
GAGAGATAGACTTAAGTTTTTCACCAATTAACTTACCAGGACCTGCCATTTCAAAAAAAACAGGATGATGAGACAAATGTAATATTTGCCTATTTTTATCTTGTAATTCAATTACAACTCGTACACAATCGGCTCCATCAGCAATTAATTCTGTATAATCGGGTTTCAACACTAATTTATTAGGTCTGCCAAAAGGATAAATTTCATGTTGAGCCACCTCTTTGCCATTTATTTTCCCTATTGCTTTAAGACTGGTAATATTACTTGCCCCCCATTCCCACCAACTACAATTTTTAAAAATAAAGGGAGGATGAGGTAAATTTGAATAATTAATTCGATCAGGTTTAGCAGAATTAATATATCTCTCTCCTACATATAAATCAATTTCATCACAATTACTAAAAACGATAACTTCATCTCCGTAATCTTCGTTAAAAGAAGGAGTCAAATACCTGGCAATAAATACAACTTTTTCTATTTTTGGATCTATTTGACTTTTGTAAAAATAAGCTGCGAATTTGGGTAGACGAAAAATATCACATACACCGTGGTAGCAGATTCTATCTCCAGAGCCAAAATAAGTATGCGTATTATAATCAAAAGCACACCATCCAGATGCTCCTGCTAAATTGTGCATCCCATACTGGCAATTTTGAATCTTTACATGATATACTGCATGTTTAATTATTCGCTCTACACTATCATATGACTTAGTTGGGTACATATGGCCCATATATTCAGTAATCATATAAGGAATATGATGTGGAGATTTTATTTTCCCCTCTAAATTATGTTCAAAATCATTGTAGATAAATACATCTTCAAGGAATTCACTCTCTCGAAAATTGCGAACACCGTAAGTTTTTCTACTGCTATCCAAAGAATGAGCAATCCGATTTGTGTCTAAGTAAAA
>NCRO01000295.1 GCA_002849045.2 Candidatus Sediminicultor secundus | reverse complement strand
TCGTGTGCAGCGTCATATGTGGGTGAGAGACGTGTCGTGGGGAATATGGCTTCTGTAAACATTGGTGAAACGTGCGAATTAAAAGGGGAATGGGTTAATAATCCTAAGTATGGTTGGCAATTTAGTTTTAGTGATTATCAATTAATTTTACCTACTTCTTTACTTGGCTTAAAAAGATATTTAAGTTCTGGATTAATTAAAGGAGTCGGTCCGGCAACTGCAGATAGGATAGTAAAACAGTTTGGTGATAAAACTTTAGAAGTTCTGGAGAACGACCTCCAAAGACTAACTGAAGTGGAAGGTATTGCTGAAAAAAGAGTGGAGATGATCAGTAAATCCTGGGAAGAACATAAAGAAATTAAAAGAGTGATGATATTTTTACAATCCTATCAGATTACTACCGGATATGCAGTTAAGATTTATAAAACATATGGGAATAAAGCTATTGAAAAACTAAAGGAAAATCCCTACAGATTGGTAGATGATGTTTTTGGAATTGGGTTTAAAATTGCGGATAGGATTGCGCAAAATTTGGGCATAGAGGCTACCTCTCCGGCAAGAATAAAAGCAGGGATTAAATATATTTTAAACGAATTGGCTAATCAGGGTCATTGTTATGCTCTCAACGATGAGATAATTAAGAGGGGAAGTGAACTATTAGAGGTTGAAGAATCATTATTTGAGGAAGCTTTAAGTATTTTAAGAAATAACCGCGAGATTATAGTAGAAGAAGATAGAGTATGGCTGCCTCTTTATTATTTTGCCGAATTAGGGGTGAGCAAAAAATTGATTGAATTATTAAAGTTTCCTCAACAGCTGATCAATATAGATATACAAAAGAAGATAAAATATTTGGAAAAAAAGTACTGTTTTTCTTTTGCTGAAGAACAAAAAGATGCCATTAATAAAGTTCTCCTGAATCGGGTATTAGTGTTAACCGGTGGTCCGGGAACAGGTAAAACTACTACCACTTTGGGATTAATTGAACTTTTTGAGGAACTAAAGTTAAAAATAGTCTTAGCAGCACCTACAGGCAGAGCGGCGAAAAAAATAAATGAGACTACCGGCAGAAAGGCTAAAACTATTCATCGGTTATTAGAGTACAGTCCCAAGAGAGGAACTTTTATTAAAAATTCTGAAAATCCCATTAAAACTGATGTAATAATTTTGGACGAGGTTTCCATGATAGATATCCTGTTAATGAACAGCCTTTTAAAAGCGGTTTCTCCCGGTACCATTTTAATTTTAATTGGTGATGTGGATCAGCTGCCTTCTGTAGGTCCGGGAAATATCTTAAAAGATATTATCGATTCTGAAACTATTCCGGTGGTGAGATTAACCAGAATATTTAGACAGGACCAAAGGAGTTTAATCATTGTAAATGCTCATCGAGTTAATGAGGGAGAATATCCTGTCATTAAAGGAGAGAGAGAAAGAGATTTTTATTTTATAGAAGAAGAGGACCCGCAGGTTGCCGCTCAAAAAATAATTAACTTATGCACTGTCCGCCTTCCCTCAAAATATAAAATAGACCCGGTAGGTGACATCCAGGTCCTTTCTCCTATGTATAAAGGGGAAGTGGGTGCAGATAATTTAAATTACAGTCTGAGAGAGGCATTAAATTCTAAAGGGAAACAGATTAAATATGGAAATCACTCTTTTAGGGTGAATGATAAGGTCATGCAAATTAAAAATAATTATGATAAAGAGGTCTTTAATGGGGACATAGGGAGGGTTAAAAATATAGATGCCGAGGAGCATATTTTAGAGGTAAATTTTTACGGTAAAAAAGTTCGTTATGATTTTTCTGAATTAGGTGAGTTGGTATTAGCCTATGCTATTACTGTTCATAAAAGTCAGGGGAGTGAATATCGAATAGTTATTATCCCGGTAATGACTCAACATTATTTGCTCCTTCAAAGAAATTTATTATATACTGGAATTACTCGGGCAAAAGAAATGGTGATATTAGTCGGGACAAAAAAGGCTTTATGGATTGCCATCAAAAATAATAAAACATTTCATAGAAACACTTCACTGAAAGAAAGATTAAAAAATAAGTAAAAACAACGAAAAGTTATGCAAGGAGAAAAAAATATGGTGAATGAAGAAATTATAAAATCATTAGCTATTAAGACCGAATCAAAGATTGTTCTTTTGGTTACTGATGGGATTGGTGATTTACCTTCAGAGAATAATAAAACAGTATTGGAAAAGGCTTTTATTCCTAATCTGAATAGATTAGCTTCTAAATCTGCCTGTGGGTTAACCGATCCAATATCTTGTGGCATTACACCGGGGAGCGGACCTGCTCATCTTTCTCTATTTGGTTATGACCCGATTAAATATCAGATTGGAAGAGGTGTTTTAGAAGCATTAGGCATAGGGATGGAACTTACTTCTCGTGATTTAGCCTGTCGAGGGAATTTCGCTACTATGGATGAATCAGGAGTTATTACCGATCGGCGGGCAGGAAGGATTCCTACCGAATTAAATGAGAAAATTTGTCGGATAATGCAGGATAAAATTAGCCAAATAAGGGGAACTGAAATAATAATTAGACCGGGCATGGAACATCGATTTGTAGTAGTGTTTAGGGGGAAAGGTTTGGAAGAAGGTCTTTCTGATGCTGATCCTCAAGTAGTGGGGGAAAAGTTAAAATATACCGAACCTTTAAGGCCGGAAGCAGGTAAGACCGCAGAAATAATAAATGAGTTTATAGACAAAGCTATCGAAGTATTAAAGGAACATTCTCCAGCAAATGCTGTTTTACTAAGGGGATTTGCCAAACATCCCGGTTTGCCTACCATGGGTGAATTATTTAAATTGTCTCCCGCTGCTATAGCTACTTATCCTATGTATAAGGGGTTGGCAAAGTTAGTGGGAATGGAAATATTGGAAGCAGGGGAAACAATGGAGAAAGAATTTAAGACTTTAAAGGAAAATTATCATAAATATGATTTCTTTTATCTTCATATAAAGAAGACCGATAGTTATGGAGAAGATGGAAACTTTAAAAAGAAGGTTGAAATAATTGAAGAAGTAGATAAATATATTCCTGAGGTGCTGGCCTTAAAACCGGATGTTCTGGTGGTTACCGGTGACCATTCTACACCTGCTTTAATGAAAGGACATAGCTGGCACCCTAATCCCTTTATGTTGTTTTCTAAATATATCAGGGTAGATGAAGCGGAACAATTTAATGAAAAAGAATGTGTTAAGGGAGGCCTGGGAAGATTTTCGGCAGTAGATATCCTTCCTTTAATGTTGGCTAATGCCTTAAAATTACAGAAATTCGGAGCTTAATTAGAGAGAAGATTAAAGAACAAATGAATAATTTAGAAACTTTATTTATCCCGGAAGAGATAAAAAATATTGAATTAGCAGGCAAGTTAGTAGTAATAATTGATGTTTTAAGGGCTTCCAGTACCATAGTGACTGCTTTAGCTAATGGATGCCGCGGTTTTATTCCCATTTTATCTCCTAATCAGGCTAAGAAAAAAGCGCAGCAGTTTGAAAAAGAAATGGTATTATTAGGAGGAGAAAGAGAAGGAGTAAAGATAGAGGATTTTGATTTAGGTAATTCACCAAGAGAATATAAGAGAGAAGCAGTGAAAGATAAAACAATTATCTTTTCAACCACTAATGGAGTAAAAACATTAGAAATGGTTAAAGGTGCTTACAAGATAATTATTGGAAGTTTTTTGAATTTACAGGCGGTTTGTAATTATTGCACTAATCATAAGAGAGATATTTTAATAATCTGTGCAGGAAAAGAGGGTAAATTTTCTTTAGAAGATGCTGTTTGTGCTGGTATGATAATTAATTCTTTAAGAGATGTTTTTCCTGTTGCCTGTCAAGAAGCAGATGCTAATTTAACAGCTCAACTACTCTATGAAAAGTTTAGCAATAATATTTTGGAAATATTACGGAAATCTCAACATGGTCGATATTTGGAGAGTATCGGCTTGGAAAAAGATCTAAAGTTCTGTTCCCAATTAGACTTTTTTCATATTGTTCCTATATTTAGAGATGGGATAATATCCATTTGACAAAATAAGGAATAAAAATTACCATACATATATGCGAGATAAATCTTATTTTTAATCTTTAAAAATAATTTAATAAAGAAAGGAAAAATTAATTATGAAAAAGAAATTAATGATGATTCCCGGACCTACTCCCGTTGATCAATCTGTCTTGGATGCATTGAGCAAAGAAACAATTTCGCATTTAGACCCAGAATTGGTGAAAACCTTAAAAGAAACTTTAAACGATTTAAAGGCTGTTGTTATGACTGAAAAAGGTCAGCCTTTTACCATCCCGGGTACAGGAACTTTAGGAATGGAAGTAGCCCTGGTTAATTCTTTAAAGAAAGGGAACCGTTTATTGGTGGTTTCTCACGGTTTCTTCGGGGATAGATTTGTAGAAATAGCTCGGGGTTATGGTATAGAGGTTGAAGTTTTAGCTTCCGAGTGGGGCAAGATTGTGGAAGTTGAAAAAATAGCCCAGAAATTAAAAGAGAAAAGTTTTTCTGCTATAACAGTGACTCATGTAGATACTTCTACCGGAGTTTGTACTCCTTTAGAAGAGGTAGCGGAGGTTATAAAAAGATTTCCTGAAACCTTATTTATTGTAGACGCAGTTTGTGCTACAGGTGGGATCGAAGAACGTATGGAAGATTGGGGTGTTGATATTCTTTTTGCGGGCAACCAAAAAGCGCTTGGTGTTCCTCCGGGATTAGCTAATTTAGTATTTAGTGAAAAGGCTTTGGAGAGGAGAAATGCATTAGGAAATATTTCTTCTTATTATATGGACATTAATCGGTGGCTGCCTATTATGCGCGAACCGGGTAGTGGATATTTTTCTACTCATGCCATAAATATGGTCAATGCCCTTCATCAAGGTCTTAAAATTATATTGGAAGAGGGTTTGGAAGAAAGGTTTAGAAGACATAGAAGATTTGCCCTCGCTTTCCAAGCAGGATTAGAAGAATTAGGGTGTAAACTGCTTCCCCCAAAAGAAGTAAGAGCCAATACTGTATCGACCGTGTTATATCCTTCGGGAATTGAAGATTTAGCTTTTAGGGAAAAATTATACCAGAATGGTGTATTGGTCTCTGCAGGTAAAGGGGTATTAGCCGGTAAACTATTCCGCTTAGGGCATATGGGTAGTATTACTGAAAACGAAGTAGTTGCAACAATGAGTATCATCGAAAAAACCTTATCTGAATTTAGTTATGATTTTAAACTGGGCTCAGGAATAGGAGCTGCTGAAGAAATATTGTTTAAAGAATAAATATTTTTAAAGTTGGGTAATATTTTGGGGAGAAAAATATTTTTTTGGATACTATTAATTGTTTATTCCATTGTGATTTTTATTTTTTCTTCCCGACCGGAAGTTGGAGTAGAACAATATTTTTATGGGCAAGATAAAGTTATACATTTTTTAACTTACGGCATCCATGCTTTTCTTTTTTCTTTTTTAAAAAATCTTTTATTATAGTTTCCCGCTGGTTAGATAAAGCTTCTTTAATTTTATTGATAATAAATTGATCAGAAGAAAAAGTTTCCAAACAACCTCTTTTTCCGCAATAACACAAGGGACCATCTTTATCTATAATTATATGGCCAAAATCTCCAGCTCCACCGTATTTTCCGTGATATATATCCCCTTTAATAACTATTCCGGCACCCACACCTTTTCCGATAGTAATGCAAATAAAATTGTTTATTTTTTTACCTACTCCAAAACGTTTTTCTGCTAAGGTTAGTACGTTTACATCTTTATCTACAAATATAGGAAAATTAAATTCCTTTTCGAGAAACTCTTTAAACCTTATTTTTTTCCATCCTAATATCTTAGAAAATACTAAAATACCTTCTTTCTGATTCACTAACCCAGAAACACCAATTCCACAACCAACTATTTTTTCTGCTTTAATATGATTTTTATTGATTAAATCTCGTATTGCTTTTATTAAAACCTCAAGCACTATCTTCTCACTGCTTTTAATCGGACTGGGGATAAAATGCTGGTCTAAAACCTTTGACTTCATATTCACTAATCCAATAATAATGCCATCTAAACCAATTTTTATTCCCAGAACAAATCTATCGTTGCAATTAAATTCAAGTAGAATTGCCCTTCTCCCTCCGCTGGATTCTTCTTCTCCTGTCTCGTATATGAGTTCTTTCTTAATTAAATCTGCAACAATATTGGAAACGGTAGATAATCCCAAATCAGTAATTTCAGAGATCCTGGTCCGAGAAATGGGCCCGTAATTTAAAATCGTATTAATTGCAATAGCTCTATTTAATTCTTTAATTAATTGCTTATTACCTCGACGAATATTATCCATAATATTTTTGATATTTTTGATATTTATCCTGACATATTATTTTTTTAAAATATTTTTTTTAGATACTTTCTTCACTGAAGCAAGTATCTTATTTCATTATTCTATACCCTGTATAAAAAATCCTTCTTTTTTAAAAAATTTTTTCTAATTTTTTTTCCAATCGGAAAAATGAGGAGTAAATTAGGAGATATCAATTTAATTTGTAGCTAAAAATCGCTGATTTTGATCTTCGATATTTATTTTAGAAACCATTAAATAAATTTAAATAATCTTTTAGCAAGCGGGTAATTAAAAAATTCTTTCTAACGTATTCCTTACCTGAAGTACCCATCTTATTAGCAATTTCTGAATCCTTTAAAAGATGTATAACTCTTTCAGCACATTCAAAAATATCACCAACCAAATATCCTGTGCGACGGTTATCTACTTGCAAAGGAATTCCACCTACATTAGCCGCTACCACAGGTTTCCCTTTCCATAATGCTTCGGTAATCACTAATCCAAACCCTTCTCTTAAGGATTTCTGAATAATTACATCTGAAGCTCTCTGAAAGGCATTAACCTCTAAATTTCCTATTCCGTTTAAATTAGATAGGAGGTGGATATCGTAATCTTCACCAGCATGTCGGGCAGTTTTTTCGTAATACTCCCAGCCCTCCGGATCATCATTGGCCATTGAAGCAATAAGTACCAATTGTATATCTTTTACTTCTCTCTTTACTATCCTGTACATATCTGTCTCTTATACACATCTGACGCTGCCGAC
>NCRO01000294.1 GCA_002849045.2 Candidatus Sediminicultor secundus | reverse complement strand
GATAGTGGTAAGCTGGCCATTAAATCCCGCTATAGCACCATGAACCAGGGGAATTTTTAAATCCCGACAAGCTTTTTGGAGCACAAAACGCGAAGGAAGATTGTCCAAAGCATCTACTACTACCTCTGCTCCCTCAATAATTTTTTTTACATTGTCCGAATTAATGAAAACAGGATGTCCAACAATCTCTATAGAAGAATTTATCTCTTTTACCCTCTTAACTGCGAACTCGGTCTTGCTCTGCCCTAAATTATTTTCAGTGGAAAGTATCTGCCGATTTAGATTGCTATCCACTATTAAATCTTTGTCGGCAATTATCAATTTTCCAATCCCCATTCTGGTTAAAAATTCTAATGCTGTTCCTCCTAATCCACCAGCTCCTATTATAACTACTTTTGATTGCAAAAGTTTTGCTTGTTCAGAAGGACTAATTACTCCTAAATTACGCTGATAGCGTTCAGGAATTATATTATTTTGTAGAGCTGATATCTCTATTTCTCGGGACTTAGTTTGAAATTTGCGGGCTATTTTTTTAATCTGTTTTACTGAAATACTATAATATTTTTTACCGGAAGAATTTATAGCTTCTTTTTTTATTTTTTCTAATTCTTTGAGAATTGTTTCTTCTTTTTCATTTTTCATATTTTCTTTCATGAGATTCATCCCTTTTACTTAAATTATATAATGAGTGTTGAGATTGCCACGCTCCCTATGGTCGCTCGCAATGACATTTCTATTTTTTTATTCTTACTTCTGAATCCTGTCTTATGATTCCTATCTTCTTTTTTCCTTCCTCTACGCTAAACGCTATCCGCTAGTTTCTATCCGCTATCCGTTTATCTGGGCGTATGCAATACGCCCCTACTTTTTCTCTTTTTATTTTCCTTACTATATACTCGATACTATATGCTCTCTTTGTATTTGGTTTTTAATTTTTCCAGCCTTTGTTTAATCTCTTTTTCAAATCCCCTATCGGTAGGAAAATAATATTTTCTTCCTTTTAATTCTTTAGGGAGATGTTCCTGGATAATATATCCATCCTTAAAATTATGGGCATATTTATAACCTTTACCGTAATCTAAATTTTTCATTAAAGTAGTGGGGGCATTACGAATAACTAAAGGAACTGGCAATGGCCCCCACCTTTTAATGTCTTCCTGGGTGAGCTGATAACCCTTGTAGAGGGCGTTGCTCTTGGGGGCACAGGCTAAATAGGTGGCGGTCTGAGCTAAAGCTAAATTTCCTTCGGGCATCCCTAAAAAATGGATTGCCTGCATAGCTGCCACTGCTACCTGTAAGGCCTGGGGGTCAGCATTCCCTATATCTTCTGAGGCAAATCTCACCAGACGCCGGGCAACATAAAGGGGATTTTCTCCGGCTTCTAACATTCGGGCTACCCAGTAAATAGCAGCATCGGGATCTGAATCGCGCATGCTCTTATGCAGGGCAGAGATAATATTGTAATGTTCTTCCCCGGTCTTATCATAACGCAGGCATCTCTTTTGGACTACCTCTTCGATAATTTTTAAAGTTATATTTCTAACGCCCTGTGCATCTGGCTTGGTAGTTGTCACTGCAAATTCTAAAATATTTAAAGCTATACGAGCATCTCCATAAGCAAGTTCAATAATAAAATCTAAAACTTTTGGTTCTAATTTTACCTTATATTTTTCCAGACCTTTTTCTTTATCCAGCAAAGCCTTTTCTAAAATATTTTTCAAGTCTTCCGGAGATAATGGTTCTAATATATAAACAGTAGACCTCGATAAAAGAGGGGAAATAACCTCAAAGGAAGGATTTTCGGTGGTAGCCCCAATTAATACTATAGTTCCATCTTCTACGTAGGGTAAAAAAGCATCCTGTTGGGCTTTATTAAATCTATGAATTTCGTCCACAAACAGGATGGTCTTCTGATTGTAATATCTTCTTCTATCCTGGGCTTCTTTGATAATTTTTCTCAAAACAGGTACGCCTGAAATTGCCGCACTGAAAGTAACAAAATGAGTCTTGGTTATTTTAGCGATAATTCTGGCTAAGGTTGTTTTTCCGGAACCGGGTGGACCCCAGAGGATAATCGATTGCAGTTCATCTTTTTCAATGGCCTGGCGCAGAGGTTTCCCCGGGCCAATAATCTTTTCCTGTCCTAAGAAGTCTTCTAATTTTTCCGGCCTGATTCTATCGGCAAGAGGAGCACTACTTAATTTATTTTCTTCAAAATTATCAAAAAGTTCCATTAAAAATTACCTTAATCATATTTTATTTAATTTTATCATCTTTCCGAGTATTTTAGAAATCCTTTACC
>NCRO01000029.1 GCA_002849045.2 Candidatus Sediminicultor secundus | reverse complement strand
TTTAGAAAAAGCTACTGAATTACTTAGCAGAAACGACTATCCCCGTGACATTGGGGTAATTTGACTATGGTAAAATGACTGTTTAAATTTTGATGCGGTTAGACTGAATTATTCTATTTGATGTTTACCTCCCAGCCAGATCATATAAAGGGCATAAATTGCGCTGATAATTGCTCCGGGAATAGAGGTGGTTTCATCAAATAGTGTCAGGGCAATAGCTGCTGCAAATCCGGAATTTTTAAAGGTCCCCAGAAGTATCATTGAGGTCCGATCTTTTTGATTTATTCCCATTTTTTTCAAAATGATATTTAATAGAATAAACCCCAGAAAAGTGGTGGTAAAAGCAATCAATGATACTTTAATTAAGATATTCGGTTGTTCTAAGAAGGTTTTTTGATTTAATCCGATCACGGTAAAGATAACCACAAAGAAGCCCCAATTAATAATGGTTCCTTTCCAGGGAATAATTGATTTATAGAAATCCTTAAAAAGCAGGAAACGGGAAAATATGATAGGTAAAATAATCAATTCGCTCAGAGCGAGGATCAACTTTGACATAGGAAATACTTCAGCACCGGTTAATAACAAGATTAAGCTTGGAATAATAAAAATAGATGATAGATAGGCACCAAAAGTGGCAAATAGAGATAAAATTGAATTACCCGCTAATAGGGAGGTAAAGGGGATTACTGCTACACCTGGGGGCGCCAAGGCGACCAGAATCATTCCGATTCTTATAGGATCTTGAAAAATAAACCATTTATTTAATATAAGGAGTAGTGAACCTAAAAATAAGTAATTGAAAAGTATTCCGATAGCTAGGGGTTGAACCAAGCTTTGCCATTTTAAAATTTGCCGGGTCGGAATTTGGGCAATGGAGATGGTCATTACCAATGCCAGTGCGGGAATGGTTAATGATTTGGTCCATTGAGCCAGTTGGGGGCAGGTGAAACCCAGAACGAAGGCCAGTGGTAAAATAAAATTTCGATGACCAAGAAATTTAAACATCTTGATTTCCTAAAAAAGATTTGATCCCATTTTCTTCACTTTCGTAGCATTGGACATTTAAAAATATAATCCGAAGCACTGCGTGCAACTTATTTGAAACACTACCCTTGAGTCCGCTTGATACGTTTGTTGACTGCTTATACAACATTACCTTACAATTTATATTTTAATAATCATCCAAATGATTAAATTCTGCATTTTCAATCCATGTCTCGGGTCTGGAAACAAATTCAACTAAGTTTTCCAGTAAGAACATATGCTTTTTTTCTTCTTCTGCTAACTTTAAAAATATTTTCTTTTGTGATTTGATTTCCACCTTATCACTCATTTCTAAATAAAACTTATAACTCTTTTCTTCAATTTCCTGAGCTTTACGGTAAAAATTTATCTGTGGTAAGTCAAAGTCAAATACTATATTTTTTCCTTTAATTTTAATAAAGATATTCTTAGCATTCTTTAATATACCTGTTTCTGCTAATTCTGCACTTACATCGGTTTTAATCATTTGTTCAATAATATTATAATGTTTAACTTCGTCATTTGCTAACATTTTTAATATATTCTGGAGCCCTGCATCATCTGTTTTATTAGCAAGTTCATTATAATAATTTTCACCGTCTTTTTCTATCTTCATGGCATATTTATAAATATTCATTTGCATACCTCCTATTCTATATTGGACATATCTTTATTTGAAAACACTTTATACACTAGAAGTCTCTTTTTTTATTGATAAAAATTGAGCATTTATGGCCACAATAATAGTACTTAGAGACATAAGAGCAGCACCTATAGCCGGAGAAATTAATATACCATAACTGTACAATGCTCCGGCAGCGAGAGGAATCGCAATTACATTATATCCTGTTGCCCAAAGCAAATTTTGAATCATTTTACTATAAGTTGCTCTTCCAAACAAAATTAGCGAAGTAACGTCCAAAGGATTACTGTTTACCAAAATAATGTCAGCAGTCTCGGCAGCGACATCAGTTCCTGAGCCGATAGCAATCCCTACATCTGCCTGAGCAAGAGCGGGGGCATCATTAATCCCGTCTCCGGTCATAGCAACAAATTCACCTTTATTCTGCAGCTCTTTTATTTTTTCCAGCTTTTCATGTGGCAGTACTTCTGCAAAATAACCATCAAGATATAACTTATTTGAAACTTTTTCGGCGATTCTTTTATTGTCTCCGGTAAGCATCCAGCACTTTAGGCCTAATTTTCTTAGCTGCTTTATTGCTTCATGAGATTCCTCTCTAATATTATCAGCAAGAGTGATAACTCCAATTATTCGGTTATCAAATAGAACATAAACTAATGTTCCAGTTTCATCAACCTTAATCTCTTTTAGAATCTCAAAATTGTTTTCCCTCACATAACTCTGGCTACCCAAGATAATATTTTTCCCATCAATTTTCCCCTTTACCCCTTGTCCTTTTATTACCTCAAAGTCTGATACCGGTATAGTTTTAACCTTGAGTTCTTCAGCTCTGTTTATAATTCCCTTAGCAATGGGGTGTTCAGAACTTTTTTCAAGTGAGGCTGCCAACTGAATAATCTTTTTTTCATCATAATTTTTATCTGTGACAGTAACCAGGCTTACTCCGAAGTTACCTTCAGTAAGTGTACCTGTTTTATCAAACACCACAGTGGTTATCTTCCTTGAATTTTCAAATGCAGTTCTATTTCTTATCAAGAGGCCATTCTTTGCTGATAATGAAGTTGAAACTGCCGTGACCAAAGGTATGGCTAAACCCAAAGCATGGGGGCAGGTAATAACCATTACCGTAGCCATTCTTTCAATGGCAAATGCAAGGTCAGGCCCGTAAAAAAACCAGTAAATGAGTGTTGCTGAGCCGGTAGTCACCGCAATCATTGTGAGCCAGTTTGCTGCTTTATCCGCAAACCTTTGAGTTTTTGATTTGGATGACTGTGCTTCTTTTACCAGATTGATGACCTTGTTTAAATATGATTCTTCTCCCGTTCCTTCAATCTTTACTTCTAAAACTGCATCCCCATTTACCGAACCACCGATGACTTTATCTTCCAACTTTTTATGTACCGGTCTTGATTCTCCGGTCAGCATTGATTCATCAATATAACTGCTTCCTTTAACAATTAAACCGTCGGCAGGTATTTTTTCACCTGCTTTGATTAAGATTTTATCTCCCTTTTTCAATTCAGAAATTTTGACTTCTTTTACTTCGCTTCCTTTGATTAGATGGGCAGTGTCTGGCATTAATTGGGCCAGCTTCTCCAGTGCCCTTGAAGCTCCTAAAACAGATTTCATCTCAAACCAGTGGCCCAGAAGCATCACATCTATCAGGGTAGCAAGCTCCCAGAAAAAAAACTTTCCTTCAAGACCGAAAACTACAGCTGAACTATAAAAATAGGCTACTGATATGGCTAAAGCGATAAGGGTCATCATTCCTGGCTGTTTCTTCTTAGACTCATCAAAAAAACCTTCCAGAAAGGGCCAACCGCCGTAGAAGAATATAAAACTGGAAAGAGCAAAGAGAATATATTTTTCTCCGGGAAAACCAAACCTGAAATTAAATAACTGTTGTACTAAGGGAGACAGCAAAAGGATGGGTATGGTGACTAAAGCTGATATTATAAATCTTTTTTTGAAATCACGCACCATTTGTCGGTGATGGTCAGCATGGTCATGATGTATATGCTCTTTGTGTTTTTCATGCTCTTGACGACCTTCATGTTTTTGAGATTTATGATTATGTTCTTGAAGTTCATGCTTTTCATGATGGTGGTTATGTATATGTGTTTCCTTTTCTTCTATCTTTTCAAGAATAACATTGCACATGTCGCACTTTCCCGGAGCATCATACTCCATTTTACATTTTGGACATTTATATCTTGTCATTTTACTTCCTTTATAGACAAAGATTAAAAACCAAATTAAAAGAGAAGTATCTTGTGATATATTGATATAGTTACAGCTCCGGATGACATTCTATTACATTTTATAAGTTTAAATTTGTCCTTTTTTATCAAACTTGATAGCCCCTTGTTCTGTATGTAGTTTTTAAAATTTCTATAATGCTCTCCTCCGGCTATTCTTTCAATTATGCTCATTAATATTCTACCAAATTTAGTTGTTTTATTATCAAAAACATAATCAACAACAAGCATAAGTCCATCTTTTTTTATAATTCTATACGCTTCATTTATAAGAGCTTGCTGAGTATTCCTATCTTTTTCGTGTATTGCAAAACTTATAATTACTACATCAAACCGTGCATCGTCAAAATTTGTTTTTGTTGCATCCTCATTATAAATCTTTATAGAGGAATCACTTCTTTTTGCAATTTCTAACATTGAATCAGATATATCGAGACAATAAAGGTTTCTAAATCCGTGCTTTGAAAGTAACTTAATCTGATTCCCGGTGCCGCAACATAAATCTAAAATTATTTTCTCTTTGTATTTTAAAAGCTCATTCATTACCGCAATTCTTATTGGCTTAAAGGCTAAATAAAAAATAGGGTCATATATCTTTGCCATTAAATTATAATTACTCTTCATATTAGTTCAAGTCCTTTACAGGCAATAAGAATTTGATAATTTAATTAGAATCCAAACTTCTGACCACTTTCGAAGAAATAAGGAAATACAGAACAGAATAATGTTCGAGGCTATTTGCGAATTTCATTGTCAGAACAACCGTCCCCTGGTAGGTTACAAGGTTACAATAGAAAACCTGCCAGAGGACCGTCCCCTGGTAGGTTTTCTATTGTGTTACTTCTTCTGAGGCAAGAAGCTCATATATGGAAATTTTCCAATTACCATCAACTTTAATTAAAGTTAATTTTACTCTATCTATAGATTCATAAATTGTTTCATCGAATAAATCTTGGAATTTTGCATGTTCATCGCATTCTACTATTGCATTGGTTGCATCTAAAATGGTTATCTCTTCATTGGAAAAATCATCTATCAAGCAATTAACATAAGTAAGCATCTCTTCGAGTCCTATACGTAATTCCTCAAGGGAAATAACATACGCATCTTCACTAACAAGATGATTCACTTCTGTATATGGGTCTGTATAATGTATAATTATCTGGTCAACATTACCTTCTACATTTGCCTCCCCTAATTTGTTTAACATCTGCATAATTTGTATCTTTATAAGAGGTGTAAAAAGCGATGTACAGCCGGTTGTAAAAATGACAAAAATTAAAATTACCAAAATAAGCGAAACAGATAACAAAACTGATTTTTTCATTATAATCACTCCTTAATATTTTTAATCATTTGAAAAGTGCTAATTTTTTTAATATAAATTAATGTATTTTTCAATCCCATTTAAAGTCAATTTTAAAATTTTCTTATTTATTTTTCTTAATACTTTTTTCTACCTCCTTCCTAACCAACTATAAAACTTTTTCTTGTTTTTTTTCATCAATTACTTAATAATATTCCTTATTTAGTATTATTCTACAGAATTTTTCAAATTCCTCTTTTTTATTCCTTTTTATTTTCTGTTCATAAAAAAGGCATTTTAAAAATGTGACAGGGGACGGTTCTTCTGACACACCTCTCACACTTTCGCCAATGCTTCAAAACCGGCGATAATATCCAATAATTCTTCGGTAATCGCATTTTGCCGCTGACGGTTAAATTGAGAATTCAGATTATCCAAACGTTCCTCGATGTTTTCTTCGGCTTTCTGCATAGCAGTTAAACGACTGGCGTTTTCACTGGCCATCGATTCGATAAAAGCCCTATATAAGGAAATATAAAAAAATTGATGGATGAAGGAAGAGAGTAACTGGTCCCAGGAAAGGGTATATAATGGTAGATTGCGAGAGGGCCATTTTCTTAAAGCTAATTCCTTTAACCATTCTTGCTCCAAGGGGAATAAATGAAATTGAAAGGGCTCAAAAATTACCCCTCTTTTCAGCTTATTGTAAAATAAATAAATATCATCTACTTTTTCCCGAAACCGCCATGATTCCACCAATATCAGCAGCTCTTGAATGGCGCTATTCAGGTTATATCTGGATTCGGGAAAATCAATCCTGGCTGCCGGTTGGTAGTCAACTTCTTTTAACTGTTCTTCGGCTCTTTCTCCGATGACAGCAATTTTTAATTGAGCATAATCGAAGGCTCTAGCTTGTTCCCATTCCATAAAGGAATTGGCAATCATTACATTAAATTTTCCTGCCATTCCTCTTTGCGAACCAAAGATAATTACTCCCATTCGTCTTTCATTTCTTAATATCGGTTTTTTTAATATTTCCGGTTTTTCCTTTAATAATGCTTGAAAACCCATCTCAATAGATTGATGATATTCTGTAATTGCCTCTACAGCTCGTGCATGATAATGAATATTAACTGCAGCCAATGCCTTCATCGTTTTGACCACAGAGTATAAATCCTGGGCACTTTCAATTTTCCTTTTGATGGCTTCAAGCATCTGCATTTTTAGAGGTTTTTTCTCCTTTTAAAATTAATTGTTCGATAAATTGAAGAATCGTTTTTACTTCATCACTATCCAGTTTTTTATTATTCATCACCTTTTCTTCTAATTGGGGAAATCTGTCTTTCAAATTCTTTTTTATCTCTACT
>NCRO01000293.1 GCA_002849045.2 Candidatus Sediminicultor secundus | reverse complement strand
TAAACCGACCGACATTCCCCAATCTTTTCCTATTTCGGGATGAGAAGGGGATTCAATTATCCTTATTAATCCCATATCTTTATTGTGATAAATTAGTTGCGCAACTTTTGAGCCCATCTTTCCACAGCCACCACAGACAATAACTTTTACCATTTGTTATCCCTCCAGTAAACCAAATTTTATTAAATCCGCTTTTAATTTTGCCAGATTATTTTCGCTCAAAGGAGCCAGAGGTAATCGTAAATCACCGGAAGGTAATCCCATTAACCGGGCACTGGTCTTAACCGGGATAGGATTGGTTTCGTAAAACATAGCATTACTTAAGGGATAAACTTTAGATAGGAAAATTTCTTTAGCTTCCTGATAATTTCCTTCTTCGAATTCTCTAACCATATCGGAAACATCCCGAGGGATAATATTGGCTACTACCGAGATTACTCCTTTTCCTCCTATGGATAGCACAGGAAGTAACAATTTATCATCTCCGGAAAGAAGGGTAATTTTATCTCCGCATAATTCAACTATGTGAGTCATCTGATCCAGGTTTCCACTTGCTTCTTTTACCGCCACAATATTTTTTAATTCTGCTAATTCCGCAAGAGTTTCAGGTAGTATATTTACTCCGGTTCGGGAAGGGACATTATAGACTACAATTGGAATATCTACTTCTTCTGCTATCTTTTTAAAATGCAAATATAATCCTTTTTGAGTTGGTTTGTTATAATAAGGGGTGATTATTAGGGCACCGTCTGCCCCTGCTTCTTTAGCATGAGAAGTTAAATCTAAGGCCTCTCGAGTGCAATTGGAGCCAGTTCCGGCAATTACCGGAACTCTTCCTGCCACTGCTTTGATGGTTAACTCCACTACTTTTTTATGTTCCTCATGGGAAAGAGTAGGTGATTCTCCGGTAGTACCACAGGGGACAATACCATTGGTTCCATTTTTAATCTGAAATTCTACCAGTTCTTTTATTCCTTTCTCATCAACCTCACCATTTTTGGTAAACGGGGTGATCATAGCTACAAAAGATCCTTTAAACATTTTTGTTCCTCCTTTTTTTATTTGTCAGTTAGTGAATAGTGAATAGTATTTAGTAAAGAGAAAAAGTTGTAAGATACAAGGTACGAGTTTCAAGTAGTTGCGTATTGTATAAAGTGTAAAGTTAAAAGTGCAAAATGCAAAACTATAACTCAAAGCTAAAAACTAAGAAAAAGTTTTGAATTTTGAATTATGGTTTTTCGCTTTTCGTTTTGAATTTTTAGCTGCATGCTAAAAACTATAAACTAAAAACCATAAACTTATACTAACGACTATTCACTATTCACTAACGACTATTTTTCGATACGCGATACGAATTTGGCTTGTGCCAAATTCAATTAGTTACCTTGATTCCTGCCTCTTCCAATGATTTGTTTATTATTTGGTAAGCGAATTCTCTATCTTTCCATTCCAAAAAGATTAAAATATCTGTTTTAATAGTAGTCATTTCAATTATATTTATATTATTTTGAGCCAGAGGCCGAGTAATCCTCTCGATAATACCAGGTGTTTCAATAAAATCTCTGCTTCTGGCAATGATTAAAGCAATGTCATTTTTTAAAGTAACTGATTTTAATTTTTCATCTTCAATTACAGTAGGATGAATCAAATCATAAGATTGCTGGGTATAATTCTCCATAACATAGATTCCGATATGTTTTGTCCCGATAGAAACCCCATACAGACTAATATGATTATCGGAAATAGGAGTAATTACCTTTTTTAATAGTCCTGGAGTATTAAAAATTTCAGTTCCCAGAACAGTTAACATAGTCAGTTTTTCTTTAAAAAGAGTTAATTTACTTTTAAAAGCACCTATTATCTCTGTTCCTTCTGCAGATAAATTTCCGTTTTGAAAATGAATGATTTTTGCTTTCATTTTATCTGTTTTATATTTTAAGGCCTGTGGATGCAAAACTTTTGCTCCGCCTTCAGCAAGGACTCCCATCTCTTCCACACTTATTTCCTTTAAAGTTACGGGTTCTTTTATTATTCGGGGATCAGCACTTAATACTCCAGCTGCATCAGTTACGATTATTACTTCATCGGCTTCTAAAAAGTTTCCCAGGGCAAAAGCAGTGATATCACTACCGCCCCGGCCAAGAGTGGTTATGCTTCCATCTTCACAACTTCTACCTAAAAAACCACATATTATAGGAATAACCTTTTTTTCGAGTAAAGGTTTAATAATTTTTTGGCATTTTTCTTGGCTTTCTTGAGAAAGAATTTTAGCCTGGTTAAAGTTTGAATCAGTAATAATAGGAAAATCCTTATCTGTGGGGTCAAAATATTTAGTAGAAAATCCCATAGATTTAATGGTAGCCGCAAGAACTCTAGTACTTATCCGTTCTCCCATAGATCGTATTGAGGATAGAGATTATGCTGATTTTGTTTCTATGGGAGAACGGATAAGTACTAGAGTTCTTGCGGCTACCATTAAATCTATGGGATTTTCTACTAAATATTTTGACCCCAC
>NCRO01000292.1 GCA_002849045.2 Candidatus Sediminicultor secundus | reverse complement strand
ACAGATATTGCCTCTCATATAATCTCTAATCTCATCTTCGGTGGGATTGGGATTTTCTTTTAATAATGCCGTGGCAGTCAATATCATACTCGGGGTACAAAAACCACACTGCACCGCCGCATTCTTTAAAAATGCTATTTGCATAGGGTGCAGCTCATTTCCCTTTGCCAGCCCTTCGATGGTGGTAATTTCTTTACCATCGACAGTTACCGCTAAGGTGAGGCAAGATAAAACCGGTTCACCGTTTATTAAAACGGTGCAAGCACCGCATTCACCGATACCACAGCCGTATTTGCTGCCGGTTAGAAACAAATCATTTCTTATAATATTAATTAAAAGGTCATTTGGTTTTACAGACAAACTTCTTTTCTTACCATTAATGGTGAATTCTATTTCTATCTTTTTCATATTCTATAATTCACCTCTGGCTCTTCCCCAGGCAATCCTAACCGTATCCTCTATCATTACTCGAGCTATATCAGTTCTATATTCAACAGATGAACGGATATCATCAATCGGCTTAATCTCTTCCGATGCCTTCTTTGCTATTTTATCTATTAAGGAAATGCTTACTGTTTGTCCTTTTAAAAGGCCTTCAGCATCCTTTGCCCGAATTGCTCTTACAGCAACCGAACCAAGTACTATCCTACAATCTTTGCAAATACTTCCTTCTCTTTCAAGGTAAACGGCCAGATTAATTTTGGCAATATCAGCTTTTACTCTACTCTTTTTAGAAAAAGCACTTCCAGTACCTTTTTTTATTTCAGGTATATTTACCTGGGTAATCAGTTCATCAGCTCCTATAACTGTTTTGCCCACTCCGGTTATAAAATCTTCTACCGAAACTGTACGCTCTCCCCTTTTGCTAACCAATTTTACTTCTGCGCCATAAGCAATCAAAGAAGGAACAGTATCAGCAGCGGGTGAAGCATTGCAAATATTCCCCGCTATTGTCCCCATATTTCTTACGGCAATTGCTGCCATCGATTTGATTCCTTCGTATAAGGCAGGATATCTTTCCTTAACTTTTCCCATTCTCTCAATGTGGGATAAAGGAACGGCTGCCCCTATCTTTAATCCGTCAGATGTATCAATAAAATTAAGTTCGGGGATATTTTTTATGTTTATCAGATAATCAGTTTTTAAATCAATGGTCTTCATTCTAACCAACAGGTCAGTGCCCCCAGCCAGTATTCTGGCACTTTTATCTTTATAATTATCCAATAAACTTAAAGCTTCGTTTAAGGTTTTGGGAGCTAAATATTCAAATTCCTGGGCTAAAATTTTGGTATTGGTCTGCAATTCTATCCCCTCCTTTCTGTACTTTTTGCTTCTTTTTCTTTTAAGGCTTTAAGAACTTTTTCTGGTATAATGGGAAGTTCGTAAAATCTAATTCCTATAGCATTGTAGATTG
>NCRO01000291.1 GCA_002849045.2 Candidatus Sediminicultor secundus | reverse complement strand
ACTTTACCGGTTTTGGGGACTATTGCCTCTTCTTGAGTTATCCGACCTACCAACCTTTCTTCTAAAGTCTCGATTACAGTACTATCATCTTGAAATGCCCTGATAATTATTCCGTCAGATGTGCCGCAGTCTTCTTCTCTGATAATTGCATCTTGAGCTACATCAACCAATCTTCTGGTTAAATATCCTGATTTTGAAGTTCTAAGAGCAGTGTCTGCTAATCCTTTTCGAGCACCATGGGTAGAAATAAAATACTCTAATACTGACAAACCGTCTCTAAAATTAGACCTAATGGGGAATTCAATGATCTTTCCCGAAGGATCAGCCATTAAACCCCTCATCCCAGCTAACTGGCCAATTTGACGTTTACTTCCTCGAGCTCCAGAATCAGCCATAATATATAAAGGATTAAATTTGCTTAAATTCTTTAAAATAGCATCAACTACATCATCAGCAGCTTTGGTCCAGGCGTTTACAATTTTCTGTTCTCTCTCATCCTCCATAATTAATCCGTAATTATATTGTTCTTGAATCCTATCTACTTCTCTTTCAGCTACTTCTAATATCTTATCTTTTTGGGAAGGTATTTCTAAATCTACCACACCTATAGAAATCCCGGAAGAGGTAGCAAAACTAAAGCCTAATTTTTTAATCTTATCTAAAATATCAACAGTTCTTTCTTTTCCATATTTTCGGTAAACAAAAGAAATAATTTTTTCTAAGGATTTTTTAGTTATAGTTAAATTGATAAAATCCATATCATCAGGAAAAATTTCGTTAAAAATAATTCTACCGGCTGTTGTATCTTTTAAGGAGTCGTGTATTTTGTATTTAATTTTAGCATGTAAGTCTATAAAACCACTCTCATAAGCCCTTATTACCTCATTGGTATTACCAAAAATTTTACCCTCACCCTTCTGCGCACTTTCCCGCATAGTAAGATAATAACAACCTAAAATAATATCCTGGCTAGGCAAAGCAATAGGTAAGCCATTAGCCGGAGAGAGTATATTATTCGAAGATAACATTAAAATTTCTGCTTCAGCTTGAGCTTCCGGCGAAAGAGGAACATGAACTGCCATCTGATCGCCATCAAAGTCTGCATTAAAAGCTGCGCAAACTAAAGGATGAATCTGTATTGCATTTCCTTCCACCAAAACAGGTTTAAAAGCTTGAATGCCTAAACGATGTAATGTTGGTGCCCGATTTAGTAAAATAGGATGATCTTCTACAATATCTTTTAATATACTCCAGACTTCTGGCTTGCCTTTCTCTACTATTTTTTTGGCAGTTTTGATATTATGAGCTAAATCCTGAGATACTAACTCTCTCATTACATATGGCTTGAACAGCTCCAGAGCCATTTTTTTAGGCAATCCGCATTGGTGAAATTTTAAATTCGGACCAACTACAATTACCGATCTTCCTGAATAATCCACTCTTTTACCTAAAAGGTTCTGTCTAAATCTTCCTTTCTTGCCTTTTAGCATATCACTTAACGATTTTAGGGGTCTATTCCCTGCACCAAGTACTGCTCGCCCTCTCCTGCCATTGTCTATTAGAGCATCAACCGCTTCCTGTAACATCCGCTTTTCATTTTTAATGATAATTTCCGGTGCCCCTAATTCTAATAATCTTTTTAATCTATTATTCCGATTTATAACCCTCCTATACAGGTCATTTAAATCTGAAGTAGCAAAACGTCCTCCCTCCAATTGCACCATAGGCCTTAAATCTGGAGGAATAACTGGTATTGTTTCTAATATCATCCATCCAGGTTTGCAATTAGATTTACGAAATGCCTCAACTATCTGCAATCTTTTAATAATCTTTTTTGTTTTTTGGCCACTAGTTTTTTTTAATTCTTCGCGAAGTGCCAGGGTTAATTTATCTAAAGCCACCTCTTCCAATAATCCTTTAATTGCTTCTGCTCCTATTCCAGCTTTAAATTCGGGATCATAGTTGCTTAAAAGAAGTTTTTCTATTTCTAAAATTATTTCTCCTATTTTGTAAGGAGTGTTACCAGGATGTATCACTATATAACAAGATTCTTCAATGTTTTGAGTAGCTAATTTTGCCCGTAAGGATAAATTTTTTTCTTCCTCTAATCTCTTTAGGTTAGTTTCAGAAATCAAGCCATCAATTTTATTAATTCGATATTGGATTTCCTTGTTTTTTACCTCTTTTTCTTTAACTTCTTCAACCTCTTTTTTTTCTTCTTTAATTCCTTCTTTATCTTCTTCGATTTCTTTTTCGATTTCGGATTTTTCCTCTTCCTCTATGGATAATAATGATTCCTTTTGATAGAATATTTTACCAAATATTTTCTGCAGATCCTGATCCTCTTCCTCCGAAATTACATCACCCATTTTATGAGAAAATATTTTTACTTTATTAATATTATAAACCGGTTCGGCTTTTAATTTTTCATTATACTTCTTGTGAATACGGTACTCTACCTCTAAAATTATATCTCCTTTTTCCAAACCTGTCCCCTCACTCTCAATAACCTCGAATAACTGTTCTCTTCTTCGGTCTGGAGCAAAGTATAAAATCTTTTCTAAATTACGAGGAGGTATATCTAAAAGTAGAGATAAAGGACTAGGTATAGCTTTAAAATACCAAACATGGGAAACAGGGGAAGCTAATTTAATGTGCCCCATTCTTTCCCTTCGGGTGATAGATTTGGTAACTTCAACTCCACATCTATCGCAAATTACACCTTTATATCTTATCCTTTTGTACTTTCCACAACTACATTCCCAATCTTTAACTGGTCCGAATATTCTTTCGCAGAACAAACCATCTTTCTCTGGTTTTAAAGTTCTATAATTTATAGTTTCTGGTTTTTTAACTTCGCCATGAGACCATTTTTTTACTTGCTCTGGTGAAGCCAGTCCGATTTTGATCGAGCTAAAACTCTTCAAAATTGTCAATATGATTACCCCCCATTTTAGTCGTTAGTGAATAGTATCAGAGCGTAAAGTGTAAAGCTAAAAACGTAAAACCAAAACTTAAAACTTAAAATTAAAGAAAAAGTTTTGAATTTTGAATTATGGTTGTCACGGTAGGACAGCCGGTTACCCGACTGCCCCCGCACAGATCCCAGCGTGCGGAACTACCGCACTGGGCTCTTCAGAGATACTCGCTTCCGTAAAAGACAAATTAATATTGCCTTCTTTGCTATCCCCTGCAGTGAGGTTTGCATTTGTTATCCAGTCCTACTTGCCCGGCAAATGTTTCCTTTGCAGGCTACGTATTCTGTCAGCCCCTTCCTCTATTTCATAGAGTGTAGAGTCGGAAGAGGTCGGCTTTCGCCTCCCTCTGTCCGCTCAATCAATCGGTACATACGGTTTTCCCGTATACCGCTTTCCGATATGGTATCATTTAGATACAGTTTTAAAACGCAAATCTTCTTAACTGTACTTTCTGCCTGCATAGTTTTCGTATCCTCCGTATACACATTCAGGGTCTTTCACACAAGGAACTTTCC
>NCRO01000290.1 GCA_002849045.2 Candidatus Sediminicultor secundus | reverse complement strand
TTTCCATTTTACTAGGTCTTCCTTTAGGACGTCTATCCATAACAATACCTAAAACCTCAACCATCCGGTTAAGAACTCCTTATATCCTAAAGGTTGTCACGGTAGGACAGCCAGTCACCCGACTGCCCCCGCACAGATCCCAGCGTGCGGAACTACCGCACTGGGCTCTTCAGAAATACTCGCTTCCGTAGAAGTAAAACTAATAAGATTTAAACTGATAAGAAAACTCTGTAATTCTAGGTTTCTCAATATGATAAAATTTTACAATCTGGTTAAATATACTATAGCAGAAACTGCGCTTCTGACTACGACGATTCAACCACTTATACAAGATTCTCATCGCTTGACGGAAAAACTCTTGCAAACTGGCAAAATTACCGATAACCCCGTAGTAGTTGTAATAGCCTCTTAATTTAGCATTAAGCAGTTTAAAGATTACCCTAAGCCGAAGATTTCTGCATTTACGACACCAGAGGCTAAACTTTATCAAACTTGCCAGTAATTTCTTCCTTGAGGTTCTCCGTTTAATCATATCCCTACCCTTGCGGCTGGTACCCCAGCGGAATTCAAAACCTAAGAATTCAAAGTAATTAGTCCCTTTCTCAAACCGACTGAATCTTATGATTCTGCTCTTATCAGGTGATAGAGAAAGACCGAACTTGTTAAGCCTTTTAATTAGTGCCATGTAGAATTTCTCTACATCATCTTTAACACGAAAGGCACAGATAAAGTCGTCAGCATATCTACATAGATAGGCTTCTCCTCTACAGTTAGGTATCACCTTCTTTTGAAACCAGAGGTCAAGTAGGTAATGCAGGTAGATATTAGCCAGTATCGGACTTACTATCCCTCCCTGTGGTGTCCCGGTCACCGGGTGCAATACTTCACCGTCAGTGGAGAGTATTCCTGCTTTCAGCCATTTGGCAATTAAGTTGATAAATGGTTTATCATCAATCCTCTCTTCTAACATCTTGATTAACCACTGGTGATTGATATGGTCAAAGAATCCTTGTAAATCTGCGTCCAGTATGTAACCATATCTTCCTTTTGCCAAGGTGGCAGATAGGTCTTTTACTGCATCTTTCGCTCCAATGGCGGGACGATATCCATAACTACAGTTAAGGAAGTCTTGTTCATATATCGCCTCAAGTATTCTGGCTACTGCCTTCTGTATCAGTTTGTCACCTATGGTAGGTATACCTAAAGAACGGTACTTGCCCTTTCCTTTGGGGATGTCCACCCTCCTTACCAGTTTTGCCCGATACCGTTTCTCTTTCAGGCTTTTAACTAATCCTTCGATATTGGTCAGTAGATTGGCCTCAAATTCTTTCATTGATATTCTGTCTACTCCTGAGGCCGCCTTGTTGTTCAGGTATTTCCAAGAATCCAGTAGATTCTCTTCATTTAAAAGCCGATATAGGTCACGGAATCGATGTTTCTTATTCAGTTTTGCCTTCTTTGCTATTCCCTGCAGGGAGGTTTGCATTTGTTATCCAGTCCTACTTGCCCGGCAAATGTTTCCTTTGCAGGCTACGTATTCTGTCAGCCCCTTCCTCTATTTGTAAAGAGTGTAGAGTCGGAAGAGGTCGGCTTTCGCCTCCCTCTGTCCGCTCAATCAATCGGTACATACGGTTTTCCCGTATACCGCTTTCCGATATGGTATCATTTCTGTCTCTTATCCCCATCTTACTCTGCCTACGACGCGAGAGGTGTCGTGCTGGGTG
>NCRO01000289.1 GCA_002849045.2 Candidatus Sediminicultor secundus | reverse complement strand
CTCATTTACCGGAAACATATCCATATATGTAATACCAAGGAAAATATTTCAATTCTTCAATATTGTCAACTAAAAAGATTCCGAGTCCATTAGTATAGCCATCTATATAAGCAACATCTTCATACTTTTTACTACGAACTTTCTCTTTACGCACCTTATTATATGCGCGCAACCATCCAGAATAATTATTTTTATTGTAATAATCTCCTGTGCATTTTAATTTTATAAAACGATGGAGTGCATCAAGAACACCATCCTGATAAGCATATGCATAAAGAACATTTGGATATTCAGATATTTTTAGTTCAGACATAATGTTTAAATGAATATAATTGATAATTTCTAACATTGACTCAGCATATAAATCTATTGAATCATCCACGAGCACCTTTTCTTCAATTAATATGTTTTTCAAGGTATGTATGAAGTATGTGCCATCTGTAATAATGGGAGTAATTAAATGAGAATTAATATTTTTATCTAATGTAACAATATAAGAATGGGGCATTAATTCTCCCAATTCTTCTTTTAGAATCGAATACAGCCTTTTGAAATCTTCATCCTGAAATGAATAACCAACAAACACTACTAATTTTGTTGAAAGGGATACTTTTAAATAATTTCCAATGAATTGACTTTTTAGTCTTTCATAACATTTTTTATAATCTTCTTTTGTTGCAACAATAGAACCTATGTTATTGATAGAACCATGAATTTTAAATACTCTTCTTTTGGGAATGTCCCAAAATGCTAAATCATCTGATGTAACAAATGGAATAGCGCCACACTCAATTTCAAAAAAATCGTCCCAGTTTGTTGTGAAGATTTCCTTGATAAAATAAATTGGCGCTAACTCATTATGAAATCTAGTAGCCATATTATAAGATGATTGGAATGATTTTATATAATCAAAGCGGTCTTTGATTTTTCTTAATAATGCTTTTTTTCCATTAGGTTTTTCACAATATTTACTCATAAGTTCGGAGAATGTAAATTTTCTTTCTCTTGGATCTTGATTTAATTCCAATGCTAAATCTTCGTAAAAAGTTAATGGACCCACACTTTTAGATTCTGTGCTTATACCAGAACCTGCAAAAATAATCAAATTATTATCTATTGTGGCTTTTTTTATTTCGTCAGGCATATCAAAGGGAATATTATTTTTACAAATCTCACAATTGTCATCATGTTTCATTCTATCACCAAATTATAAAAGATTTACAGTTTATGCTACAAATCAATTTATGTCTACTGTTTATTAATTAAAAATAGAGACAATCCTATTTTTTCTATGTTTTAGTTTCCATTTTACTAGGTCTTCCTTTGGGATGTCTATCTATAGTAATACCTAAAGAATCAACTTTCTGGTTAAGAAACTCCTCAGATACTATAGGTTGTCACGGTAGGACAGC
>NCRO01000288.1 GCA_002849045.2 Candidatus Sediminicultor secundus | reverse complement strand
GTAAAGAAGAAATCATTACTATCATTCAACTTGCAACAATAATCGGTTTTACTCATATAAAATTTACAGGTGGGGAACCTCTATTACGAAAGGATCTTTTTGATATTATTGCAGAAACAAGGGCTATATTAGGCATTAAAGAAATTCAGATGGTTACAAATGGGACATTACTCAAAGGCAAAGCTACTGAACTCAAGAAAGCAGGGATTGATTATTTGACACTGAGTATGGACGCAGTAGATCCCATAATTTTTAAGAAGGTAAGGAGGACAGATATTCACTCTGTTTTGGAAGGTTTATATGAATGTAAAGAAGTTAGTCTACCTGTTCGGATAAACATGGTGGTGATGAAAAGCAACCTTTCGCAGATAGAACCCATGATAAACCTATGTAGGATAACAGATGCAAGTTTAAAGTTGTTAGATTTAATTTATATGGATGGCTATAGTAATTTTGATTTCTGGCGAAGAGAGTATGTCCATTTTGATATAGTCCGAGATTTACTTTGCGAATGGAATGGAAAATATGTTGGGTTAGAAGAAGCACCAGGAGGGATCGGTGCCCCGCTTGAAGAATACAGGATGCAAAACGGTGTGCAGGTAGTATTAAATGACTCTAGTAGGGGAACTTTCTACCACAATACCTGTGAAGAGTGCGGATTCTATCCCTGTCAAGATGCTGTGATATCTGTAAGACTAACTCATGATGGACAGTTAAAAAGATGCTTGATTCGCAATGATAATCTCGTTCCACTTCTACCAATGCTTCAGAATAGTGATATAACAGGCTGTATTAATTTAATTCAGAAAGTTTTTACTTTTATGACGGAGAGCAAGTACTACCCTCACAAGTGGAGCCCTGAGGTATTAACAAACCAGAAAATAGGTGATGAGCAGAATGAGTAAGCGAAAGATCATATTGTTTCACCCAAGAACATATCACGAACGAAATTACAGGTATTATCATATTCCATATTCCTTATTAGCTGTAGCTGCCCCATTAGATTTAGGGGAATTTGATGTGATCATAATAGATAATAATGTAAACAAAAAAGAAGATTATAAGGATTTTATTTCAAGATCAAATGATGAAATATTATGCATTGGTATCAATTGTATGATTGGTGCGCAAATAAAGGATGCATTAAGATTTTCTAAACAAGTAAAAGAAGTTAATCCTCAAATCCCAATTATATGGGGTGGGGCTCTACCAACTCTGTTACCTGAAATGACTACATCCCATGAATTGGTAGATATTACAGTTAGAGGTCAGGGAGAAATAACTTTTTCTGACCTGGTTTACCGGCTAAAGCAAAACATCCCTTGGAATGGTGTATTGGGGATTAGTTTTAACAATAATAGGAAAGTTATCCACAATCCCGATAGACCGTTTGAAGACCTAAATAATTTTCCACCTTACTCGAAGGTCTATCATTTAATAGATGTAAACAATTATATATTCCCTGATGAACACATAGCTTTGAAAACTGTAAGTTATCATTCAAGTCAGGGATGTCCTTATAGTTGTGGATTTTGCTGTGAAGTTCCTTTATGGAAAAGATGGTGGTCGGGCTTATCTCCAGAAAAGATGGTGATGGATATTCAATATTTAATTAATAAATATAATATAAATGCCATTAAGTTTTATGATTCTGAATTTTTTATAAAGTTGGGTAGAGCCATAAAATTTGCCAAAGGTTTGCTGGAAAGAGGCATTAAAATAAAATGGGGTGCTTCAATTCATCCGAGAAATCTTTATAGAATCAAAGATGGCGAGATGAAAATTCTTGCAGATAGCGGGTTGCGGAGATTGTTAATTGGAGTGGAAAGTGGCGTTCAGGAAGAACTAAACTTTATAAAGAAAAATATTACTCTTAATATGATATTTGAGGTTGCAGGAAAGTGCCGAAATTATGACATTATAGGATGTTTCACTTTCATTACCGGATATCCATATATGCCTGAACGAAATGTTTATAAGACATTATCTTTTACCCAGAGATTGATGGATAAATTCCCCGAGCATGAAATCAAATTACACTTATATGCACCGTATCCTAGAACGCCCCTTTATTCTCTTGCTTTAAAATACGGATTTGTTCCTCCTCAATCTCTCGAAGAATGGGCTGATTATGACTACTACGAAGTAACCACGACTTGGGCAAACCCAAAGTGGGCTGAAAAAATCAGAAAGTTTAACGAAAATTATTATCCTTATTTACATCAATATGTAGAAGGAGGTAGAAATGAGTAGAGTAAGCACTAAAGAACTAAAATATAGATATATCAAATATTTGTATCCAACACCACCATTTAACCTTGAAGGTTCGGTTTGCAAGCCATCTCATTTCCTTGAGGCAGATTTATGCTATAAAAACGGTATTTACTGGCAAACGATGAGATTTAAAGGTGGCGTATATGGTATAAAGATGAAGGGAATAAGGTCTGTGGATAATCCTATGATTGAGATAACTATATACTCTACTAAAAAAGTGGATAATTCATTAATTCAGCAAATTTTGTCTGAAATTGAGTTTCGTTTTGATATGAAAGCTGATATAAAAGAATTTTACGATAAATGTGGTAATGATGAAATTTTATCTCCTGTCATAGAGCGATGGAAAGGGATGCGGGTAAGCGCTCATGTACTCCTTTACGAATTTCTCGTTATCACGACTGTTTTACAAAATGCGACTGTACGGCGCTCTGTCCAGATGTTGGATAATCTCTTTAAAAAATATGGTATGGCAGTAGAGTTTAATGGACAAAAGCTTTCTGCCTTCTGGTCACCTAGGGTAATTTTTAGGACATCGGAGGAAGGGTTAAGGCAAATCAAATTAGGGTATAGAGCAAAGACCCTTAAACGACAGGTGGAGAATTTTATTAGGGGCGATTTAGAAGAAACTAAATTAAGACAACTATCAACCTCAAATATCATATTAAGA
>NCRO01000287.1 GCA_002849045.2 Candidatus Sediminicultor secundus | reverse complement strand
CTTGATATGTCTTTTGTATTTTTTATGCGGAAGTAGTAAAACTTCATCATTAGAAATTAGTTCTTTTAATTTTTTAAAATTAGATTTAGTTGAATTATTCATAGACTTCTTCTCTTACTATTTAATTAAAATATATACACATTCTATTTTTTCTATGATTTAAATTTCCCTTTTAAGAGGTCTTCCTTTAGGACGTCTATATCTATAATAATACCTAAGGCCTCAACCATCTGGTTAAGAAACTCCCAGACCTCATAGGTTGTCACGGTAGGACAGCCAGTTACCTGACTGCCCCCGCACAGATCCCAGCGTGCGGAACTACCGCACTGGGCTCTTCAGAGATACTCGCTTCCGTAAAAGACAAATTAGTATTGCCTTCTTTGCTATCCCCTGCAGTGAGGTTTGCATTTGTTCCTCCAGTCCTACTTGCCCGGCAAATGTTTCCTTTGCAGGCTACGTATTCTGTCAGCCCCTTCCCCTATTTCATAGAGTAATATGAGCTGATCCGACTCCCTATATGCCATCAGTCACCCTCTCTTTTCATCGGGTAGACTTACCTTTTGATAAGGAGCTTATAGGGTCTCCCAAGTTCCTTATATCTCTCTACAGACATGCCATGTGCCAAGACCCCGACAGACCCTCTTTAGAATCTCGCCATTTGCGATTCTTTTGTATAGGCTTCCGTTGCGAAAACGACGTCGCCATCTGCATTAATCTTTATTTACGAGGCTGTATAATTCACTTCAGGAAGTACGGTCTTCCCTATGGCCTATCTGTTTCCCTGTGTACGCTTCATCTAATGGTTACCCATTTCGATGCAACACTCGGTATGGGTGGTTGGCTAGACCTTACCCAACAGGGACTTTCACCCTGTAAGAAATATAAAAAAGTAAAAGGAAATA
>NCRO01000286.1 GCA_002849045.2 Candidatus Sediminicultor secundus | reverse complement strand
TATAAAAGAATTTTTTAAGTTAGTGTAAACTTTAGTGGGGTAGTTAAGATAAAAAGAAGAATGTTACTTTTTTCTATCTTTTCTTTCTCTTTCTTAACTCGATACTCGATACTATATAGCTATCTTATTATGACTTCTGGACTTCTATCTCATTATTCTGTCTCCTGGATTCTATCTTCTTAACCAACTAACCAACTATATACACTATCCTCTATAGGCCACAATTATTACCCACATCTTTTTCTTTTCTTTGCTCGATACTATATACTCGATACTCGATACTGTTTTTTTATCTCCTGATTTCTTCTTTCCTAACTATACGCTAAACGCTCCACGCTATCTTCCTGTACACAATACGATATTAGTTTTCTATCCAGGGCATCATACTTCGCAGTTCTTCTCCCACTTTTTCTATAAGAAAATTAGCTTCTTTATTGCGCATTGCTCTAAAGTAAGGTCTCCCCACCTGATTTTCGATAAGCCAATCTTTGGCAAACCCTCCGTTTTGTATTTCTGTCAATACTTTTTTCATTTCCTTTCTTGTTTCTTCAGTTATAATTCTCTTTCCCACCTTTAAATCTCCATATTCAGCAGTATTACTAACACAATCTCGCATATGAGTAATTCCACCTTTGTAGATTAAATCCACTATTAATTTTAATTCGTGAAGACATTCAAAATAAGCAATCTCTGGTTGATATCCAGCTTCTATTAAAGTATCAAAAGCAGCTTGAATCAAGGAGGTAACTCCTCCACAAAGAATTACTTGCTCACCAAACAGATCAGTTTCGGTCTCTTCTTTAAAGGTGGTCTCTATCGTCCCTGCCCGAGTTCCCCCTATTGCCTGGGAATAGGCTAACCCAATTTCTTTAGCCTTACCTGAATAATCCTGATACACAGCTATCAAATTAGGAACACCTTTACCCTGAACATACATCTCCCGCACTAATTGACCCGGGCTCTTAGGCGCAATCATAATTACATCCACATTATTAGGAGGAATGATCTGACCAAAATGAATATTAAAGCCGTGAGAAAACATTAAGACATTACCTTCCTGTAAATTTTTCTCAATCCCTTCTTGATAATAGATTTTCGCTTGTATTTCATCAGGAATTAACATTTGAATAACATCTGCCTCTTTAGTCGCCTCAAAAATACTCATTGCTTTTAATCCATCCTTTTCAGCTTTGTTCCAATCTGGATATTTATCTCGAGGACCCGCTCCAATAACAACTTTTAGTCCACTATCATGCAAATTAAGAGCTTGTGCTCGACCTTGGTTTCCATAACCAATTACCGCCACAGTCTTTCCTTCTAAATATTCTTTTTTTACATCCTTGTCATAATAAATCTTTGCCATTTTTTTTAATACTCCTTTTTGTTTTGGCTTTTTATCTAATCTTTAAAACCAATCGGTTTTACGTATTGCTCTAATTATTTTTAATCAATCTATTTTATATTTTGAAAAAATGTTTATTCGGCTTGTTTTTTTAACCCAGAAGTAGTAACACTCCCCCTGGATAGGGCAATTTTACCGGTCCGAACAACCTCTTTTAAGCCAAAAGGACGCAATAATTCGATTAGAGCGTTAATCTTATCCTCTGTACCGGTAGTTTCAATAGTAACTATCTGACTATTTACATCAATTATATTAGCTCTAAAAATATCTACCGTTTGAATTATCTCCGAACGAGCTGGTAAGGAATTAGTATTTACTTTGATCAAAGCTAATTCTCTTTCAACTGAATTTTGAAGAGAAATATCTTTAACCCTAATCACATCAATTAATTTATTTAGCTGTTTAGTTATTTGTTCCAAAACCCGTTTATCTCCTTTGACTACAATAGTCATCCTGGAAATATCAGTTTCTTCGGTATGACCAACCGCCAGACTCTCAATATTAAAACCACGACGGGTAAATAAACTGGCTACTCTCGCCAAGACACCGGGATGATCTTTAACTAAAACTGCTATAGTATGTCTCATAATTTATCAACTCCTATCATTTTAGATATAGGTGAGTTTGGAGCCACCATAGGAAATACATTTTCTTCTTTGGGGATAATGCAATCAATTAAAACAAATTTATCTAAAGAAAGGGCTTTTTCTAAAGCAGGATATAATTCTTGTTTTTTATTCACTCTTATTCCCGTTCCTCCATAAGCTTCAACTAACTTTACAAAATCAGGATTGCCATTTAAAGTAGTTTCCGCATATCTTTTATCAAAAAAGAATTCCTGCCATTGTCTTACCATTCCCAAATAACCATTATTCATAATAATCACCGTAATAGCCAAATTATTATTAATAGCAGTAGCTATTTCCTGTTGGTTCATCTGAAAACTACCGTCTCCTGAAATACAAATCACTGTTTTTTCAGGACAACCCATCTTTGCACCAAGAGCAGCAGGAAAACCATATCCCATTGTCCCCAAGCCTCCCGAGGAAATAAAACTACGAGGTTCGGTATATTGGTAATACTGGGCAGCCCACATTTGGTGTTGCCCCACACTGGTAACAATTATTGTATTATTCTTAGCAATTTTACTAACTGTTTCCATAATATATTGTGGTTTTAACTCTTCATTATTATTATATTTTAACGGATATTTTTTCTTAAGATCCTCTACTGTTTTTAACCATTCTGTTTCTTTTTTCTTATGAACATATTCATTTAATTTTTTTAATATATTCTTAATATCACCTACAATGGGAATATCTACCGAAATATTTTTCCCTACTTCAGCCGGATCAATATCAATATGAATTATCTTAGCTTCCAAAGCAAATTCATCTAATTTCCCGGTAATTCGATCATCAAATCTCACTCCCAAACCAATAATTAAATCCGCAGCACAAACAGCATAATTTGCATAAGCAGTACCATGCATACCCAACATTCCCAAAGATAAGGGATGAGTTTCAGGAAAGCAGCCTAATCCCATTAAAGTAGTGGTAATTGGAATATTTGTCTTAAGTACAAAATCTTTTAACTCTGGAAAGGCACTAGATGAAATTACTCCTCCTCCCGCATAAATAATCGGCTTTTTTGCATTTTTTATTTCTTGTACTGCTGCCTTAATTTGTTTAACATTTCCACTAAAAGTTGGTTTATACCCATTTAGATAAACCTTTTTAGGATATTTAAATTCAGTCCGCGCTAACTGGGTATCTTTAGGAAAATCTATTAATACTGGTCCTGTTCTTCCTGTTCGGGCAATATGAAAAGCTTCTTGCACAATCCTGGCCAAATCCTTTACATCTCTTGCTATATAACTATTTTTTGTAATCGGCAAGGTAATACCGCTAATATCTACTTCTTGAAAAGCATCGGTCCCAATTAAACCAGTAGGCACCTGGCCGGTAAATGCTACTAAAGGAATAGAATCAAGGTGTGCATTAGCTAAACCGGTTACCAAATTAGTAGCTCCCGGTCCGGAAGTAGCCATGCAAACACCTACTTTACCGGTAGCACGGGCATATCCATCGGCTGCATGAGCTGCTCCCTGTTCATGCCTGGTAAGTATGTGTTTTATAGAGACTTCACTATAGAGGACATCATAAAGAGGCATTATTGCCCCACCTGGTATGCCGAATATTACTTTTACATCTTCCTTTTTTAAACATTCTACTACTATCTCTGCTCCACTTAATTTCATTTTACTCCTCTCCTTCCCATAATTTAAACCTAACCTAAATTGCTTAACTATTTTTAAACTCCATCTTTGTTTTTATATATAAAGAAACCCCAGCAAATAAATCCATTTCGTTAGTTAAAACAAAAGGGACCTATCCGCTGGGGTCTTTTTTACCCACGGTGTAATACTAATACTTTGATATTAGTATTTTATACCACTCGGTCCAGACTCTAATCTTAATTGATTAGACGGAACCCTAGGTATACTCCCGAAAAATAAAAAAACTTCCATCTTTATCTTAGTCCATAAAGACTAAAATAGGGACGAAAGTTATTCGTGGTACCACCCTAATTTAATAAAGAAAAGAAGGGGGTAAACCTTCCTTACCTTTATCCTTAATTGGTAGACAATAGATAACGCTTTTGAGACGTCACAGGTTACTAGGTAATTTCACCTGTGTATAAAATATTTGAAGGTGAGATCTTCGGCAAACTTATGTTACCAATTCGCACCAACCATTGGCTCTCTTTAACAATTTCGGTCAGCCTACTTTTCCTTCATAGTTTACAATTTCTATTTGTTAAAAAATAGGTTACAACAATTAAGCTTGAATGTCAAGCAAATTTAAAAAGTATCGAGTATATAGTATCGAGTATCGAGTTAAGAAAGAGAAAGAAAAGATAGAAAAAAGTAACATTCTTCTTTTTATCTAACTACCCCACTAAAGTTTACACTAACTTAAAAAATTCTTTTATATTTTATTCGTCAAGTTTATAAATAAAAATATTAGAGCGAAATG
>NCRO01000285.1 GCA_002849045.2 Candidatus Sediminicultor secundus | reverse complement strand
AGATGTAATTCATGATTTTTTTAATTCCAAAATTAATACTCATGGAGGCACAGCTCAGGTTATTGGGTCCTGGGGTGAAGGTGGTAATCAAGACGAAGGGAATCAAAACACCAAAGTCAATTAAGTTCATTTCTATTCCCTCCTCAATTATTTATTTTAAATTATAATTTCTGGATTCAGGTAGCAAGTAAAAGTGTTTATCAATTTACAGTAAAAAAGTTCTATTGTCAAGAAATTTACATAAATTTGCATAAGTTACAAAACCTGATAAAATTAAAAAAATGTTTTAAGGATGGTTTAAATTTAACATAATTTAGCCGAATAATGGGTGAGCTCAAAGTTGACTTAAAAATAGATAGAAAGGGTAATGTATGAGTAGAACGATTAAAAGTGTATGTGTATATGGCATCGGAGGCGTAGGCGGGTATTTTGGCGACAGAATAGCTCATGAAATTAGCAAGGGTAACTACGCTATACAGGTCTATTTTATAGGCCGAGGGGAACATTTAAAAGCCATTCAGCAACACGGGCTGAATCTAATCACTGATGAAGAGGAATTTCTTTGCTATCCGAATATTGCGACAGATAATATAAGACATATTCCTACCCCGGATTTATATTTGCTATGTGTAAAAGGGTATGACTTGAATAATACTGTTGCATCAATTTCAAAAAATATATCTGCAGATACTATAGTTCTTCCCTTGCTTAACGGAGTAGATATCTATGAACGCATAGGGACCACTTTACAAAAAGCGATAGTCTCACCTGCCTGTGTCTATGTTTCCTCCAGTATTGAAAAGCCCGGTACCATCAGACAAAAAGGAGCTGAGGGACATATTGTATTTGGCAAAGATCCAAGATACTTAAACTATAATTATGAGTATCTTGTTGAGTTCTTTAATAAAATGGGAATTAGCAACACCTGGCACGATAATCCTTATCCGGCAATATGGGAAAAGTATATATTTATTACAGCATTTAGTTTAATGACAGCCTATTCAGGAAAAACAATAGGAGCAGTACTCGCTGATGATAAGTTAAAGCGTATGACGGAAAGTATCATGAAAGAAGTTGTTTTAGTGGGGAAAACAAAGAATATAAATTTTAAGCAAGATGTAGTAGAAAAAACTCTACAAAAAGCTAAAGACTTTCCTTACGAAACTAAGACCTCATTTCAAAGAGATTATGAAAAGGGGAATACCAGAAATGAAGGAGATATATTCGGAGGAGCTTTAATCCGTCTGGCAAAAGAATATAATATCTCAATTCCCACAATTACAGAGGCATGTAGAGCGTTAGAGGTTAAGTAAATATGAAAAAAGTTTCACTGTTCCTAAAAATATATATTGGTCTTATTGTAACCCTGGCTATTCTGGCAGCGATTAATGTTTTTTTGCCACAAGGTGTTTTCTTGTCAACTCAAACACTTCCTGCTTCAAAGCCAGTACTTGCCCTGGCGAATGCAGCAATTATGCTAATTCTCTATGGTGGTTTGGGTTTTTTAGGATTAAAACTTTCCTCAAAACTCGGCTTTGCTGATATTTGGGATTTGAAAGTTTCCAATAAACAAAGATTTTTAATTCCTGCCCTTGTGGGAGGGGGTATAGGAATATTTTTTATTTTAGCAGATTTAATTTTTAGTAAATTTCATAGCTTAGGCCCGATTCCTCATCCTCCGTTTCCTACCTCCCTGGTTGCTTCAGTTACTGCCGGTATTGGTGAAGAGGTAATGTTTCGACTCTTTTTTATTTCTTTTTGGGTATGGATTATTTCTTTTGTAATCCTCAAAAAGAGATGGCAAAATCAGGTTTTTTGGGTAGTTACTTTCTTTTCAGCACTTGCCTTTGCTTTAGGACATTTCCCTTCAGTTATGATTCTTTTTGATCTTAATACTGTTCAGGAGATTCCATTTGCTCTTATCAGTGAGATAATTCTTCTTAATGGGGTGATTTCAATTTTTACTGCCTATTATTTTAGAAAATATGGCTTTTTAGCAGCAGTGGGAATTCACTTTTGGACTGATATAATATGGCATACGATTTGGGGAATGATTTATTAGGGGACAGTCCTTTGATAAGGTTGAATGAAGAAAATAAGAAATAGTTTTGGAGAAATTTAAATAAAATCAACTCTTTTTGAATAAATTGCCAAGATGGTATAGAATAAAACAAGGTGGTGAAAATTATGGATAAGATAATTGCCTTTTGCGGATTAACTTGTACTGAATGCCTGGCATTTATAGCTACTCAGAAAGATGATGATAAAGAAAGGGAAAAAGTGGCAAAAGTTTGGTCTAAAGAATTTAACAGCGAGATAAAACCAGAAGACATTAATTGCGACGGGTGTTTAGTAGAATCTGACCGACTTTTTAGTCATTGCAAAGTCTGTGAAATAAGAAAGTGTGGACAGGAAAAAGAAGTTAAAAATTGCGCTTACTGTGATGATTATGCCTGCGAAAAACTAACCAAGTTTTTTGATATGGCTCCTGAGGCCAAGACTGCCCTGGCAGAAATCAGAAAAAATATTTAGAAAAGAAGGATTCCTTTCTTGTAATAGCGAATGGTATTTATAGAGGAGGTTAATATGAAAATACTTCTGGTTTACCCTGAATATCCAGAGACCTTCTGGAGTTTTAAATATGCTATAAAATTTATTTCTAAAAAGGCGAGTCTCCCTCCTTTGGGACTGTTAACTGTAGCTGCCCTGCTTCCTAAAGAGTGGGAGAAAAAACTGGTAGATATAACTGTAACCACATTGAATGATAGAGATATCAAGTGGGCTGATTATGTATTTATTAGTGCTATGTCTATTCAAAAGGAGTCGGTGAAGAAGATAATTACTCAATGCAAGGAGTTGGGAGCTAAGATTGTTGCCGGCGGTCCTCTCTTTACATCCGGATATGAAGACTTTGAGGACGATGTAGATTATTTTATACTTAATGAGGCTGAAATCACTCTACCTCTATTTTTAGAAGATTTAGAAGGAGGACACCTTAAACATATCTACACCTCAAATCAGTGGATAGATTTAAAAAAGACCCCCATTCCCCTTTGGGAACTAATTGATATAAATAAATATGCCACTATGTGTATCCAATATTCTCGTGGGTGTCCCTTTAATTGTGATTTTTGTGATGTTACCTTCCTCTTTGGACATAAAATGAGATTAAAAACTAAAGATCAGATATTAGCAGAATTAGATAGCCTCTATTCACAAGGATGGAGAGGTGGAGTATTTATCGTTGACGATAATTTTATTGGAAATAAGAAAGAATTAAAAAATAAAGTACTTCCTGCAATGATTAATTGGATGGAAGAACGAAAATATCCTTTCACCTTTAATACTCAGACCACAGTAAGTCTCTCCGATGATGAGGAACTTATGCAGATGCTGGTTCAGGCAGGGTTTGTTGCAGTATTTGTGGGTATTGAGACTCCTAATGAAGAGAGCTTAGCAGAATGTGGTAAGATGCAAAATAAAAATCGTGATCTGATAGCTTGTATTAAAAAGATCCAAAGGTTTGGTTTAGTAGTTAGCGGAGGATTTATTGTAGGCTTTGATAATGATACACCGGCGATTTTTGAAAGAATGATTGAATTCATACAGAAAAGTGGAATTGTCAGCGCCATGGTCGGGCTATTAAACGCTCCTCGGGGGACTAAACTCTACCAACGACTTATCCGATGCTGACCTGCAGTAACCCTGTCTAAATTTAAAGGAGTTTTCCCTTTATAAACATTGTCCAGATATACCTTCGCTCTTTGAGGTTGGGAAA
>NCRO01000284.1 GCA_002849045.2 Candidatus Sediminicultor secundus | reverse complement strand
TGTTCTTTGGTCTGTTCGTGGGTCTTTAATTCCTAAAATAGGGGTAAGTAGATTATTTTGCAATATCGATACATCAAGACTGTCTACCACATCATCTTCATCAAAAGTACCCGGTTTAGCGGTTAGTTTATACCAGCAGTTATTTAAATACATGCCAAAGGTATGCCTTGCTTCTGGCCGGTAGGCGCCCTCGCAGCTATATTTTTCTACGGTGAATTTTTCAGATATTTTCTGGATAAATTCTTCCTCAGAATTTTCCACTAAATCAGCTACCACCCGATTATAGTCCATAATACAAAGTTCATCATCGGGGAAAAGGACAGAGAGAAAGTAATTAAACTCTTCCTTCCCGGTATAATCTTTAAACTCTCCTCTTCTCTTCAGCCCTACTTTAGTCGCTGCTGCTGCCCGATGGTGACCATCGGCGATATAAAGATAATCAATCTGGGCAAAAACCTCTATCAATCTTTTAATTACCTGCTCATCATTAATTACCCAGCAGGTATGAGTAATTCCATCCTCTGAAGTAAAATCATATACTGGTTTTTTCTCTTTGACCCATTTATTTAAAACTTCAGTTATTTCTGTTTTTGCTTTATAAGTCATAAATACAGGACCAGTATTGGCATCAGTAAAATCAATATGATTTATGCGGTCCTTTTCTTTATCTTCTCGGGTATTTTCATGTTTCTTAATTTTCCCTTTAAGATAATCATTTATAGAAACACAGACTACTAACCCGGTTTGAGTCCTTCCTTTCATTATCTGTCTATAGATATAGAGCTTCTCCTGTTCATCCTGTAAATATACTTTTTCCTCAATCATC
>NCRO01000028.1 GCA_002849045.2 Candidatus Sediminicultor secundus | reverse complement strand
GAAAAGCAGCTTACCCTGGTAAAAAATAGTGCCAACAATCTCTTGGCCCTCATAAATGATATAATTGATATAAGCAAGATAGAGGCGGGTAAAGTGGAGATTACTATCGAGGAATTTGACCTTTCCGTGCTTGCTCGAGAAACAATGGATTCCTTTGCAGTTGTTGTAGATAAAAAGGGACTTGAATTATCACTTACTACACCACCAACACTTATAATCAAAAGTGATAAGAGAAGGATAGAGCAGGTTCTGGTAAATTTCGTAAGTAATGCGGTAAAATTTACCAATATAGGAGAAATAGAGATAAAAATAGTAAAAAAAGACAAGATGGTAGAAATGTCAGTAAGAGATAATGGGATTGGAATAAAAAAAGAGAATATGAATAAACTGTTTAAGACCTTTAGCCGGATTCCCATCAAAGACAGGACAATAGAGGGTACAGGTCTTGGCCTTTACCTCTCCAAGAAGATAATTGACCTTTTAGGTGGTGAGATCAAAGCTGAAAGTGAATTTGGCAAAGGAAGTATATTTACCTTGGTTTTACCGTTAAAACGATAACAGAAATAAAGTTGTAAAGTGAGGAGATTGATGTTTTAATCTCTGTAATCTGAATTTTAAAATCTGTGTTATCAGTTATTATAGGAGGTAATAAGATGAAAAGAATTTTAGTAATAGAGGACAATGAAACCAATATATACCTCATCGGCTTTATCTTGAAGAAAAATGGGCATGAGGTAATAGAAGCCAGGAGTGGTGAGAAAGGGGTAGAACTGGCAATAAAAGAAAAGCCAGACCTGATACTCATGGACATCCAACTTCCAGGCATTGATGGTTTAGAAGCCACCCGAAGGATAAGGGAATCTGAAACAGATAGTGAAGTTCCTATTATCGCCCTTACCTCATATGCTATGACCGGGGATAGGGAGAAATCTCTTGCAGCTGGTTGCACCGGATACATAGAGAAACCTATCAATACGGATACTTTCATGTGCGAGATAGAGAATTATCTTTAAGATAAGTTAAAATAAATATATAGGAGGTAAAAAAGATGAAAATTCTTATAGTAGATGATATAGAAGAGAATCTCTATCTGCTGGAGAGCTTACTGAAGGGGGGTGGGTATGAGGTGGTAACTGCTAAAGATGGAGTAGAAGCCCTTAGCAGGTTAAAAGAAGAATCTACCGATATGATAGTATCCGATATCCTTATGCCTAGGATGGACGGTTTCCAGCTTTGCAGGGAATGCAAAAAAGACGAAAGTTTAAAGAAAATACCTTTCATCTTCTACACTGCTACTTATACCGAAAAAAAGGATGAGGAGTTTGCTCTGAGCTTAGGTGTAGAAAAGTTCATCGTAAAACCGCAAGAGCCAGAAGTATTATTAAAAATCTTAGAAGAGGTCATCGAAGGATACAGAAAGGGGACAGTTGTTGCTCCCAAAGAGCTAATCAAAGAGGAGGAAATATATCTTACTGAATACAACAAACGGCTGATAACAAAACTTGAGAAAAAGGTACTTGACTTGGAGAAATCCGAGAAAAGATTACAAAAAACTATGGAAGACACTATCTATACTATCGGCAA
>NCRO01000283.1 GCA_002849045.2 Candidatus Sediminicultor secundus | reverse complement strand
TAACCGCTAAACCGGGTACTTTTGATGAAGATGATGTGGTAGACAGTCTTGATGTATCGATATTGCAAAATAATCTACTTACCCCTATTTTAGGAATTAAAGACCCACGAACAGACCAAAGAATAGAATTTGTAGGTGGAATTAGAGGTTTGGAGGAGTTAGAGAAAAGAGTAAGGGTAGGAATGAAAGTAGCTTTTTCCCTACATCCTACTTCTATAGAAGAATTAATGAAGGTTGCCGACGCAGAAAGGTTAATGCCTCCCAAATCGACCTGGTTTGAACCAAAACTGCGAAGTGGTATCTTTATCCATAAACTATAACTTGTGTATCGTGAGCAAGAAAATAGCGGATAGCGTTTAGCATAGAGCGTATAGTAAGGAAAAAGAAAAAAGTAGGGGCGTATTTAAAAATAGATATGAATATTAAAGAAGAAGTAAAAGAACGATTAAATAAAAGACCCTTATTACTTGATGGAGCAATGGGGACTATGCTCCAAGCATATGGTCTTAAATCAGGGGAGTGCTCTGAGGAATGGAATATATCCCATCCTCAAGTAGTGCAAAAAATTCATCAAGAATATATAAAGGCTGGAGCGGATGTAATACTGACCAATACTTTTGGCGCTAATAGAATTAAATTAAGTAGTTATGGTAGAGAAAAAAATATTCTAAAAATAAATGAAATAGCAGTAAATATAGCTAACGGTGCAATAAATAAAGAAAAAAGTTTGGAAAAAAGAATATTTATTGCCGGTTCTGTAGGACCTACGGGAAAGATCTTAGAACCATATGGAGATTTAAAAGTAAGTGAGGTTTATAGAAACTATAAAGAGCAGGCTGTGATTTTAGAGAAAGCGGGCGTAGATTTAATAATTTTAGAAACTTTTTATGATCTTGAGGAGATTAAAGCTGCCTTAAAGGCCACAAAAGAAAATACTAATTTAATGGTGATTGCTTCGATGACTTTCGATAAAAATTTAAAGACTATATATGGAGTTGACCCGGAAAGAGCAGTTATAGTTCTTGAAAATGAAGGAGCAGATGGAGTAGGAGCTAATTGTGGAAATGGTCCGGAAGTTTTGTATGAAGTCTTGAAAATAATAAAGAAGACAAGTAAGACTTATTTAATGGTTGAGCCTAATG
>NCRO01000282.1 GCA_002849045.2 Candidatus Sediminicultor secundus | reverse complement strand
CTTTTCTATTCCCGTGGGTTCTCCAGCTATATGATAATCTGGATTTTTAAAACCATTTTCCTTAAATCCTTTCTCCATCCATATTCTCGAGGTCTATTGAATGCTTCTCCCAGATTAACAGGTGAGGGCATAGGAGAAGAAATTCCAGGCCAGATGCCTGAATATATTAATCCACCAACAGGCTGTAGGTTTCATCCAAGGTGTAAATACACAACGAACATATGTAAGAACAAAAAGCCACCCCTTTTTAAAGTAGGTAAGGATCACAAAGTTGCTTGTTTTCTTTATAAAAATAAGACCAACAAAGACAGAGGGTAATTACAATGATAAATAACATTTTAACTGTACGGGATCTTAAAAAGTATTTTATTACTCCACAAGGAATTGTTAAAGCAGTAGATGGAATTAGTTTTTCAGTAGAAGAGGGTGAAACACTCGGTATTGTAGGTGAATCTGGCTCAGGGAAAAGCACAGTAGCTTATACAATAGTTGGAATGTATAAACCTACCGAAGGAAGTGTTATGTACCGGGGAAATGTGGATATTAACAAAATTGTTAAAATGCGTTCTAGGAAACTAAAAAAGGAGATACAAATTATTTTTCAGGATCCTGGTACCTCTTTAAATCCTGCAAGAAGTATTGAGCAAATTTTAGAATTACCCCTTAAAAGTTATAATATCGGTGAAAATCATACAGATCGAGTTGAAAAAATAAAAGAACTTCTTGAAATGGTTCAACTACCACAGAATTATATGTATAAATACCCATCGATGATTGGGGGAGGAGAAAGACAGATGGTGGGAATTGCTAGGGCTTTAGCCACAAACCCTTCTTTTATTATTTTAGATGAGCCTACTTCAGCACTTGATGTTTCAGCTCAAGCAAAGATTATTAATATGTTGATTAAGTTTCAAAATAAGCTCAAATTAACATATTTGTTTATTACACACGATTTAAGTTTAATGAGGAATGTTGCATCAAGGGTTGCTATTATGTATCTTGGTAAGATTAACGAAATTGCAACATCTTATACTTTTTTTGACAATCCACTACATCCATATACAAAGATGCTGCTGTCTTCAATTTCTGTCATTACTAATGAAGAAGAAAAGCTCAAACCTAAGAAGATAATCTCAAAAGGAGAAATTCCGAGTCCTGTGAATGTTCCTCCTGGTTGCGGTTTTCATTTTCGATGCCCTTTTAAAATGGACATATGTACTAGGGTTGATCCAATTATAGTAGAGGTGAATAAGGGACATTTTGTTAGATGTCATCTTTTTTCAAAATAATTATTTTAAATATTCTTATATTTTATTGAATTGATTAATAGTATTACATCTGTTATTTTGATTATATATTTTAAGAGTATTTTAATTTATTTAAGTGATGATAATAAGAGATTTAGTTTTAATTTATAAATATGTGAGAAATGAGAAGTTATATACTTAAGGAGAAATTTAAAATGACAAGAAAGATAAAGATAAAAATTAATGATATTGAAGAAATTGCTGAACTTTATGACAATACAATGGCAGATGATATTTGGGATGCTTTACCAATTGAGGGGAAGGCAGCTAGATGGGGAGATGAAATATACTTTCCTATTCCAGTAAAGTTAGGATATAAAGGAAAGCAAGAAGTAGTTAAAATTGGAGAATTAGCCTTTTGGGAACCTGGGCATGCATTCTGTATCTTTTTTGGCAAAACTCCTGCTAGCTCCGGAAATGAACCAAGACCATCTAGTCCAGTAAATGTATTTGGTAAAATTAAAGGTAATGCTAAAATATTTAAAAAAGTTTCAGACGGGGATTGTATTAAAATATATAGGGTTTAATTCTGCAAGATAATTAAAGTTACGATTTTTATTTAAGAATATTTCATTTAAAAAAGTGTAGATAAAAAGTTATCTTAATTTTTAGATTAATATAAATATTAATTTTATATAATTGAAAATAGGAAGGTGTATAAAAATGAAAGATAATAATATAAAAAAAAGAAGTGAGCGTTTTTTGAAATTAATGATAAAAGAAGGAATAGATGCATTGATTGCAATATCCCCAGAAAATGTACTTTACTCAACAGGAGCATATATCATGAGTCAGAAAGTGGTACGAGAGAGACTAGAAATTGCTCTTTTTCCCCAAAAAAGAGAACCGATATTTATTGTTTGTAGTTGGGAAGAAAGTTTAGTAAAAGAAGAATCCTGGATAAAAGATGTTAGACCTTATATAGAGGTTAAAGATTCACCAGTACAATTTCTAGTAAATGCTCTCAAAGAAATAAATTTAGCAAGAGGATGTATAGGCATTGAAAAGAATTATTTAAGTGCTGATTATTATGAAGAATTAATGAAAGCTTTACCTAATGCCCGTTTTATTGACAGTCATAGTATATTTAATAAAGTTCGAACGATAAAGGAACCAGAAGAAATTGAAATCCTTACAAGAGCAGCTAATACTACAAGGAAAGCTGTTGAAGCTGGTTTTCTTACTGCAAAATCTGGTGATACTGAACGACAGCTTGCAAATCAGATAGGGATTAATATGATGAATATAGGAGTTGATTCATTGTTTTCAATAGTTTTGGGGACAGGTGAAAGGAGCATGCTTTCTCATCCAATTCCTTCTCATATTAAGCTTTCGGATGGAGATATAATTATGGTAAATTATGGAGGATGTTTTTCTAATTACTTGTCTGATCTTGGACGTACGGCTGTGGTAGGAAAACCAACCTCAATTCAAGCTGACATATATAAAAAATTAGTATCAATACAAAAAAATCTTATAAGGGTTATGAAAATAGGAGTTCGAGCATGTGATCTTTATAATAAATGCAAAGGCCTTTTTGAAAAAGAAGGGTTGCCTTTTAAGACGCCACATATTGGTCACGGATTAGGATTAAGTTATCACGAGGATCCTATGATTAATTCTTTGAATGAAGAAAAATTACAAGAAAATATGGTCATAAATATTGAACCAACACTAATTTATAATGGGTCAGGTTATATTTTGGAAGACCTAATTCTTATTACTTCCAATGGTGCAAAAATACTAACAGAATCTGATATGAGCGATAAGATACCAGTAATTGATTAATATTATAATTAATTGAGTTGTTTAATTTCATATGTTATTTGTATTACTCTTAAGTGATGTTTACTCATTTAGCTCTTTCCTCTGGATACGTTAAAGGTTCTAAAGGTAGGTAATATTCCTTAATGCCTCACATAAAAATGTACTTGAAAGCTATACGATGCCTTAAGTAGAAATGTACTCGAAACTACTTAGAGGTTTTCGCGCTTTTATCTAGACTTTCTCTTACCTCTTGTTTTAGAGCATTTAATTTCAGGAGTTTATTTTGCAATTTAGTTATCTTTCTTTTAAGTTCTGCTGGATTTAGCATAGCATATTCTTTTCTTAGTTTCACCTTTATCTTATCTTCAATATCAGGAGAGACCAGAGCTCTTTCATAAGGAGTCTTAGCTTCATCATATCTTTTGATAATTTTACTTCCTAATTCTTTCCTTTTTGGTTAGTTTCCTAATTGGTTGAAAGAAGTTGACATAGAGTCTAAGATAACCATACAGTTCATTTAAAGTATTAGGCTCATTATCAGTATCATATCTAGAATGTCCTACCGCCCTTCTGATGACCGAATAGTTCTTCTATTCCACAAAACAGGAATCATTCTTCCGGTAAGGTCGGCTCCTGGTAAGATACAACTTCTCTAGGAAGAGGTATCAAGAAAAGAGAAAAGAATCTTGTATTTCTCTAAAGGGCTTAAGTTAAAAATAGTTTCTTCAAAAAGAAGTTTCTGGTTTTCCTTAAATCTATTCATAGCATTACCCTCTACTTTTTGAAAGTTGATCTAACTAAAAAAGAGCGTTTCTAAAAGATTATAGAGAAAAAGGTAGGTGGATGTGAAGAATAAAATATGAGTACTATAAAAGTTTTACAGGACAAGGGTTTTAGAGTTTTTCGAAAGATACGTATCTGAAAGGAGAGGAGGTGATTAAAATAGAATGAAGTAATATTATCTTAGGCTTTGTTCTTTCAGAAAGCATAAGAGTGAAGTTTTTTGGTGAGTAAAGAGGGGTTCTGAAATAGAAGGGAAAGTTCGCTTTGTCTTCTATTTCCCTTGTAATAAATAGAAAGGAGATAGTGATATGGTAATAGACAAAAAAGCATTACGGGAGAGAGTTTCTCGTAAGGTGGAAGAAAATAGAGATGACTTGGTTAGAATATTACAAGAATTAATTAGAACACCTTCTATAAATCCTCCCGGGGACTACAATAAAATTTCACATTTGATGACTGAGTATTATAAAGCAGAAGGCTTAAACCCAGTTGCGGCATGCGCGTCTAAAGAAGAAGTAAAAAAATTAGGGCTTACTTATCCTCGGCCTAATGTAATTGCCTTATACAAGGGTGAGGAACATTCTCCAGTTTTCTGTCTTGATGCACACATGGATGTAGCCGGGGTAGGCGATGAATCTTTGTGGGAATATCCTCCATTTGGCGGAGAAATCCATGACGGTAAAATTTTTGGAAGAGGTTCAGAAGATACAAAAGCTCATCTGGCTGCTCAACTAATAGCGTTTAGGGCTATTAAAGAGGCAAATATAGAATTAAAAGGAGACTTACTTTTAACTTCAACTGTTGATGATGTAATCGGACAATGGCCTGGGATGGGCTATTTAATGGAGAAAGGATTTAAGGAAAATGGTTTTAAAAATCCAGATTATCATATAGCTGGAGAACCCACGGGAATAGAAAAGGTTGCTTGTATGGCAAAGGGTAGGATTTGGTATGAGATAATTTTTAAAGGAAAGTCAGCACATGGGGGAAATCCTAAAGATGGAATTAATGCTATTGAAAAGGCGATATCCTTAGCAAATGCAATGAAGAAGTTTGA
>NCRO01000281.1 GCA_002849045.2 Candidatus Sediminicultor secundus | reverse complement strand
AGAGGTGGATAAGAGACAGGCACTACCGTTTCAAAGTTCGCTTTCTCCCACCATCCACCGGTAGATACGAGCACGATTTTCCGGATCTTAACCTGTTTATGAAATCTGGCTCGTGTACGTCCCTGGTGAGTCTCAAGAAAGGGCTCAATTAAGGGGCAAAGCCTGTTGATGAAATTCTGCATCTCACCTGGTAGTGGGATATAAACCGGAGTGGCTAAGATAAGGATATCCGCCTCCCTAAGTTGAGGATAGAGCAGCTGCATATCATCCTTGATGCAGCATTCTCCGGGCTTTTTATACCAGCAGTACATCTCACCACAAGTGCAGGGCTTTACTTTAAGACGTCTGGCGTAGAATAGCTCGACCTTGGATCCGGCATCCATCATTCCCTGGATGAAAGAAGTAAGTATCAAAGCGGTAAACCCCTTTTCCATTCGAGGGCTGCCATTTATAGCAATTACCTTCATCGTTACATCCTCCTTTGTGTGACAAAGAACCGCCCCCTGTCACATTCTATAATTGAAACATTACTTATTAGGTCATTCTTATTAAGAATTATAAAATAGGTTTACAAATAATCTCATTAATTTTTAATGATTTTACATTGGTGCTGGAAGCTGCAGTAGCCACAACTGCGAAATCTGCGCCGCTTCCTGTTCCGGCAACTACCATGACTTTTTCACCCATTTTAATACAACCGCCATCACATGCCACCATAATTATCTCAACACAAACTTTCATTCCCTGTCCTAAAACTCGAAGAATATTAGCCAAAGCCATTGGTGTATTTGTACCGTATAAATCACCGGTATGAAATAGCATCGTTCCAAAGTGGACGATATGTTTCTTTTCTTGTAATTCCTTTACTAATTCTTGTGGAAATGGATTCCCTCCCTCCTTCTTAAAATTGAATTGCCAGGGAACGACCACTAAATTAATATTCTTTCCCTCAACAGCATCTAAGAATGCTTTTGCAGTGTGCCCCCTGGTTGATGCCAGAACAATCCTGTTGATATTTCTTAATTTTGCCCTTTCTAGAACTAATTCTATGACTTCTGCTGTATTTTCTTTGCCTGGTTTTTCAAAATAAACAATTTTTTCTTCCATTTTTTTTCCCTTCATATTATAAAAATATTTTTAATTAATTTTTATCATATCATGCCAGCATAAAATTTCAAAATACATGCGCCATTTCTCAAAAAATATTAAACTTGTTAAGGATTATTTCTTGACATATATTTAACAAAATTCTCATCGCTTCTCTTTCTTTATGGGATATTTCTACTAATACTTCTGAGAACTTATTGATATACACAATGTCCTTCTTATCTCCTGCTTTCATAAATAATTTAGAAACTGTTCTCCATAAATCAGCAATATTATCAAATAAATCATAAGTTTTTTTATTTCTTCTACCTTTAATAACTGATAACTTTCTTTCAAAAAGTCTCGATAAAGATTCATGAACAGCGCCCCACCGGTGCCGGCTTTTTCCATTAGAATTCAAATCAAAGGGATCAGGTCTCATATTTATACCATTCGCTTTGGCCTTGTACCAAACTTCTTCAACTGAAGTGAACTGCGATTTAAACGGACTCTTTACGTTCGATAGCAACTGCGATTCCGGTTACGCGTTCCTGAAAATCGTTGATACTATGATGATACAAGCTAATGTTTTATTACTCCTACGGTACAGGTGATACAAGTACACACACAACTGTGATGTTCACACTTCCTGGCCCCCAAAGAGGATCCCTTTTGCGCTTAGTAGGGAGAATCTCTGCATCAGCGCTGTCAAATATGATTTTGAAGTTCGATGATAGCCACTCTTTGTCTCCGTAGCTCTTGTCAACTTCCCCGTCGTAAACATTCAGCTGAACCTTATCACCCGTATCCGGGTCGGGGAAAAAGAACTGCATGGTTATTTTGCCCCTTTGCTTACTGAGGTCAAGATATAGTCCGTACTGCGGGCCATCGTAATCGATGTCCTCATCAGTATCACCCTCGAATTTGACACCCAGCTTCAGTTCAATATTAGCTGCGTAGCTGCTGCATAAAAAACGTCCCTGAACGCCCAATTGTATTTCTTCTCCAGCCACATCCTCCACATCCTCTTTAAATGTCACCTTGTAATTAACATACTCCGGCTTATCTGGCTTCTTGCCCAATGCACCCAGGGTAAATGCCAATGTCAATACCAGTGCAAGACAAACTGCTACAAGCAGTACCTTTTTCACGTTTTTTCACCTCCTTTTAAGGTTTTTTAATCCACTTTCCTGAGAAGTTAAGCAATTTTACCTCTTTCATACACTTCACCTTGTAAGACATCACCTCCTTTGCAGATTCCGGGTAAAACGTTGCCTAACTTAAAAAAACTAAATTATCTCCTTTATGCTCCCAAATCGGAATGTTTAGCGAAGTACTGTTTATACCTAACTCTAGTGAAATCTAAAATTATAACTATTTTGTTGTTATCATTAACAGGTTTAGAGGAATAGCAGCATAAGTCCCATTTAATCACTTGGGCAAG
>NCRO01000280.1 GCA_002849045.2 Candidatus Sediminicultor secundus | reverse complement strand
TCGAGTATCGCGTGAAGAAAAATTAGAGAAAAATAGATAGAAAATAAAAGTAATAAATATTCTTTTCTCTTTCTTGCTACCCCACAAAAGTTTACACTAATAAATGCTTTTTTAAGTTCGGCATATAGGGGTTTTTATATTTTAAATACCACAACTTCTTAAAATATGATAAGTCCCCTGTTATGCTCAGGAAAGACTTATAAATAAAGGGGTTCGAGGAGCAGTAAATTTTCCAAAAATCTTTCTTTTTTGAAAAATAAAAACCCTTTAGCAAAAGCCAAAGGGCTCAGGTTTACCAATGAATGGTGGAGCGCAGTAGACGAGTTTAGCAACTTTTGTATTAGTGAAAAAACCGAATTCTTTCAGCAGTTATGGAATTGATTTTTCTTTTTTTAATGAGATTTTGAATATTTTTTATTCTCATATCTCTCTTTTATTTGTGCAACAAAGGTATCAATTCTCATTTCTCTCGTACTATCCTGAAAACCATCATACTCTATTGACACAAATGGAATGTTATTATTATCTTTTCTGAATTTAGGGATAAAACCAGCTACAGTCAGTCCTGGCATACAGTTAAATGGAATGACACTGATAATGCCATCCAAACCCCTTTTGGCATAATCTACTGCCTTTCCCATGCTTACTATGGCTTCTCCGCCAATATAATGTCTAATATATTTCTCACCATTTGAAACTATTTCTTTTGCAGGTATATCATCAAAGCCTTGCATGTATGGCAAGGTTGCCTTAAACAACTTGTGCTCATAACCAATCATAACTCTGTATAATATTAATTTCAAAAACCATTCCTTTAAATCCTCTTTTTTTCTGTTTAATCTGAATTTTTCTTTTGCAAGAACAGAACCTAGATGATAAGAATAAACCAGATATTCTGTTGCTGGAGCTAACCAAACCTCTGCTCCCTTTTTCTCAAGCTTTCTTATAATTCTTTGGTTAGCTGGCTCATGAAGTCTTACATAGAACTCGCCAACTATACCTATCTTTGGTTTTTCTTCATTAGTTCTTTTGACTTGAGAAAATTCCTCTTGAGCTTTTCTTAAGATTTCCTCAATAGGAGATAATTTTCCATTAAATAAATTAGAAAAAAATGTCTTCCCAATAGTTAAATAGGTTTTCATTTTTCCAAAATTAGTTTTTGGATCTGCTAAATAATCAAGAAGCCTTTTCAGATATTTCTCATAAATCTGATCTGAGGTTCCTTTATTAACCTCATAGGATCTTGTGTGCATTCTCATTTTTTCAAGCTGGTCAACTGCAGTAATACCAGACCAGGCCTTGATTAGTAAGAGTATGCCAAGATTGAACTCACTTCCTAGTTCACCACCTATTATTATATCGACATCTATTCCCTTTTTCTGGAATAAAAGAGATTCTAGGCTTGCATACTGCCCTAGTCTACACGGGCCACAATCAGTTGTTGCCTGAAAAAAGGCAAACTTCTCTTGGTCAAACCCTGGTTTTTGCATAAAATTAAGCATAGCCTCTGTAGTATGTAGATAGGGTGTGCATACTAAGCCACATGTACAGCTTCTCGCTCTTTCCATGGTTTCATCAGGGCTTACCTCTAAAACCCTTGATTGAATTCTATAGGCATTAAAAACAGCAGATATTGCATAATTATGTTTTGACATTGGAGGAAAAAGAAGAATTTTTTTGCCTTTAATCTTATCAAGACCCTTTAGTTTTACGCTAAAAACCTTGCTGGCTTGCTTTGCTCCTATTTCTAAGTAAGATTTAACAGTATTAAAGAATGCCTGTAATCTAGTATCAATTCCAGCATCCCCAGTATGCTCATCCATTTCAATTGTTAAAAAGGGCTTTTGTGCTCTGCATATCATTTGCTGGTTTATCTGGGTATCAGGACCACAGGCAAAATAGGTTATATCAATTCCAAACAGGTTTTTATTTTTATTTAATAATTCTATTGCAGCCAGCTTATTTTGACCCTGTATCCAGTACATCTTTGGCATTTGTTTAGAAATATCTATTGACCCTATGGGAGCAAGTTCAAGAGGTATCGCCAGATAACCAGCATCTAAAATTTTATTTACAATATCATTATTGACATTTGCATCATAAGCTGTGTACGGTCTTGCCATAACTAAAAAAGCAGGTTCGTTTTTTTTGTATTTTTTAATAAAATCAAAGACTTCTTTTGTTTTTTCCTCAATTTTCATATCAAACCTTTTTTTATTTATTAATCCCTCTTGAAGTGCAGCTCTAACATTTTTTGTACTATGACCCATCTTCGCAACAGCTTTCTTCATCTGATCCTCAATATGTTTTATCCCCCAATCAAAAAACAATGAAGGCGAAATAAGTTTTTCTAAATTAAGGCCTTTTTTAATAAGCCCATCTGTATATTTCATAATATCTGGTGTAGACTGTGTCCATGGACATGTAACACAATGCTTATAGTTGCCAGTTGGTTTTCCTGTATTTGCAATATAGGGAATAAAAATAAAATCATCTTTTCTTAGTTTTTTTAGTAGATTGTCAACATGACCATAGGCAACCTTTGTTGGAAAACAATATTCTGCTGGTACTATCTCTAAACCACGATTTATTATTTTCCTATTAGTTTCATCTGAAACAACAGTTTTTATTCCTAAATACTTAAAAAAGGGAATAAACAAGGGTGAGAAATCATTAAATAACAATCCTCTTGGAATTCCAACTTTCA
>NCRO01000279.1 GCA_002849045.2 Candidatus Sediminicultor secundus | reverse complement strand
TAATACCCAAAGCCTCAACCATCTGGATAAGAAACTCCTCAGGTCCCATAGGTTTTTCGCTGAAAGCTACCAACTTATTGACTTGGCGCACCTTCCAATTTATCCAATTTAAAAGTGAAATATTAATTATCTAAGAAAATGGGATGTATCTATCTATTTAATTCATGTATCAAAATTTGTAAATATTATATCATCGTTTATATTCCATCTTTATAAATTCATCACTGCCTATTAAAGTATCCTTTTGGTAAACATCGGTTATTTCAAATCCAGCTTTTTCATAACATTTAATTGCCCGTTTATTGAAAGAACGGACTTCTAAAGCAATCTTTTTATTCCCATACCTCTTTTTGCACTCATTTTTTAGCAATTCCATAATGATATTGCCCAAACCTTGCCCACATAATGATGGCTTTAATCCCAATCCAACTAAAACAAAATCCTTATTTTCTATAAATCTAATATACCCACATAAATTATTACTCTTATCGATAACGGCAGTAAATTCATTCTTTCTTTTTTCCCTTAGTGTTATCCCCCATCTTTGTTGGTTTAGAGTATCCCAATCCGGAAAATTATAAATAGAATAAATTTCTTCGTATTTCCAACAACATATTTGTTTTGCATGATCTTCAGTTAAAATTTCTAATTTTAAATTCATTATCTATCACTTACTTTGTTTATAATACAATATCAAATCTTATTAACCCAACCTTCGAAAATGAATTTATTTAATGCCTTATACATAATTTCAAGTGTCTTTTCCCAATTTGCGTTTAAATTACCCTCCATCTCTTCATCAGCATTATCTGTTATCACCCGGAAAGAAAAGCTTTTTATCCCATTTAGTTGTGCTGTTTTTAATACTGAAGAGGTTTCCCAATTACAGGTAATTGCACCTAATTTATGGTTTAACTCTTGACGAAGTTCTTTATTGTTTACATCCTTTTCCCCGCTGGCGACATTACCAACCTTTATTATGGTTCCCATAGTTTCCCTAGCCCAATTTGAAAATTCTTTTAGTACTTTCTTAGAAGAAATTTTATTAAGTGCTGTACTTGTCTTTAAATCATCAGGTATTTTAGTTAAATCATCACCTGGACAGACATCGTATTCAAATGAGTACTCACCGCAGACAATATCATTAATGCTTAACTTTTCTGATAAAGACCCGGAAGCGCCAACATCAAATATAAAGTCAGGTTCAAACTTATCAATAATCAATTGTGTTGCCGAAGCACATTGAATTTTTCCTGGACCTGCTTGTACAGCTATTACTTCTACATCTTTTTCTCTTCTTGATGAAATTAACCTGCCTGCTAATTTAGTCTCATTATATAATCTTAATATTTCCTTGCAACTCTGATATTCGACATCACAAGGACATATAATGCAAATTTTAACTAATGAATTAATCATATTATCTATTTTTGCTCCTCATACTTTTTAATCCTTTGTCTTATCCGCTGCCAATCGGGTTTTCCGTAATTAAAAAATGATTTGAAATTGTCTTTTAACCATTCATAATAATCATCTTCAACATACTTACAGAAAGTCTTCACAAGTACTCCTTTAAAGATATCATCAGGTATTTCGGTTTCCTTAAGTTCTTCATCTAAAAATTCTCTCACAACTTTTCTGCTAAGCATAATGTTTCCTTCTATCACTAATTGAATTGTATTTGGAATAAGTTCTCGACGTTGAATGTATTGTAATTTCTTAAAATAAATAGGAACAGAGAACCGTCCCCTG
>NCRO01000278.1 GCA_002849045.2 Candidatus Sediminicultor secundus | reverse complement strand
GGGAATATGAAAAGTGATATTGCAAGACCTGATCCCGAGGACTTTCCATATACAGCAAAAACTTAGTTAATTAATTTAGAATGTGATTTTTCAGATATAAATCCTTTAAAGGATAGGAATAATGATATATGCCTGAATATAATTTTTTAAATCTATCGCCGTTTGATTTTGAGAATCTAACAAGAGATGTTTTACAAGAACACTACGATATCAATCTTGAATCATTTACAATAGGAAGAGACAAAGGCATTGATTTAAGATATTCCAAAGAAAAGAATAATAAGTTAATAGTTCAATGTAAGAGATATGATAATTATAATTCTTTAAAGTCAAACCTAAAGGAAGAATACCAAAAAGTAAAAACCTTGAATCCCCAAAAATTTATTTTATCAACTTCTGTGGGGCTAACACCCCTTAATAAAGATGAAATAATTAAGATCTTTAATGGATATATAAAAAAGCCTTTAGATATTTTTGGTAAAAACGATTTAAATAATTTACTTGGTCAATATCCGGAAATTGAAAAAAATCATTTTAAGCTTTGGCTTTCGAGCACTAATATACTTCATAAATTATTGCATAATGATATTATCAGTCGTTCTGAGTTTGAAAAAGGAAAAATTCTCAGAGAGATTAAGATATACGTACAAAACGAGAGTTATTACGATGCGGTTACTGTATTGAATCAACATAACTATGTCCTTATCTCTGGGATTCCCGGTATTGGTAAAACAACTTTAGCCAGAATATTAATCTACAATTACTTGTCAAAAGATTTTGAATTGGTTGTAGTTTCTTCAGATGTAAACGAAGCAGAATCATTATACGATAAAGGAAAAAAACAATTATTTTACTATGATGATTTTTTGGGACGAAATTTTCTTGAAGAAAGACTAAAGAAGAATGAAGATCAAAGACTCGTTAGATTTATTGAAAAAATAAAGAACGGTTCAAATAAAAGGCTCATTATGACTACGAGAGAGTATATTTTGAGTCAAGCAAAACTAAAGTATGAAATATTTGCAAATTCTAATTTAGAAATTGCTAAATGTATTGTAGATTTAGAAAAGTATTCGAAATTAATTCGAGCAGAGATACTTTATAATCATCTTTTCTATTCAAACTTACCACATGGATATATCCATGCACTATTAATTGACAAGAGTTATTTAGAAATAATTGACCACCCAAACTATAATCCTCGAATCATTCAAATTATGACTGATATAGGCAAAATAGGTCATATTTCAGAACGAGAGTTTTTTGACTTTTTTATTAGTAATTTAGACAACCCAATTAATATTTGGGAACATTCTTTTATAACTCAGATTTCAAAATCTTCAAAATACCTTTTATATACTATGCTTGTTTCTGATGATCAGGTATTTGAGAAAGATTTAGAAAAATCTTTTTGGAAGTTTTACAAAAATGAGTCAAGTAAATTTAATTTCGAAATTAATCCAGAGGATTTTATTAATTCGCTGAAGGAATTAGAAAATACCTTTATAAAAATATCAAAAGTTCAGAGTGATAGAAGTAATAGCTTAGGTAAGAAAAATAAAACTAAAAATTTAATCCAATTTCAAAATCCGTCTATTAGAGATTTTTTAATCAATAAAGTCAGAAATAATATAAATCTAATTAGTTCACTTATTGATAGCGCAATATATTTAAATCAACTATTTGATATTTATAGAATTTATTCCGAAAACAAGTCTTATAAGATACTTTTAGATGATAATTTGGTTTTGAAGTTGATAAATAGTATCATTCAAAAATTTGATAATCTAGAAAGTATTAAAATGTTCAGATATCATGAAAATGCGAATAAATATTATTGGAAAGCAATGAAATTAGCGGATATTATAAAATTATATAATTTAGCTTCTTTTTTTAATCTCAAAAAATATCCCAAAATTACAAAATTTATAATTACTAAACTTTCACAATTTGAAAACAAGGGCGATATAAAGCATTTTGATAAAAATTTTTTAATAGATATTCTTGTAATTTTGAAAGAATATTGTGATATTAAATATAAAAAATATATTAAAAAATATTTTTCCTCTATTGAAAATATTAATGATATTAATAATTTAACAAAAATAAAAAGTCATTTCCCAAAAATATTTAAAAAACTCTTTAATGATGATAGAGATATTGAAGAAATAGAAGAGGAAATTATCGAAGTTGTAAATAATAGGTTTGACATTGTTTGTCATGGGGAAGTATTCGATATTAGGATTGCAGAAGGATTAAAATCTAATTTAGAGGAATTTGAAGAAAATCTGGGAATTGATTTTCAAGAAGCAATAATGGATTTGGAGAATATAATATCAGAAGAAATTAATAATACTAACGATCCTGATGACTATTTAGAAGATTATTCAAGGGAGAATTCTTATAGTAATGAGGGGAAGATTATACAGGAGATGTTCGATAGTTTGAAATGAAGAAAAAATACTAAAAAGATCTGTTTTCGTTTATTTTTAGATACAGAAATTCATCCCTAACTTTAAATATCTCTTTTGAAGATATGTGACAGAGACCGGGGTTGTCCCTGTTTTAATTAAAGGAGATTTATTATGTATTTAAAATTCATTACAATTAGGAACTATAGAGGTATTGAAAGATTAGAAAAACTTGAAATTTCTAATCTAAATACTTTTGTTGGAAAAAATGACGCTGGCAAATCTATTATACTTAGAGCATTAGAATGTTTTTTCAATACAAGGAAATTTGATATTAAAGATGTATTCAAAGGAAAACAAGAGGAAGAAAGTACAAGTATTGAAATATCTTTTTCTCCCTCAGTTGAAGTTGATAATCTCGCTTTAGATTCTAGCAATCTGATTACTATAAAAAAAGACTTTTCGATAATAAACGGAAAAATTAAACCATCAGAATATTATCTTTGCCATGACTTTACAGAAGAACAGTATCAAGATCTTTGGAACAAGAAGGAGCAAGATTTAAATAAAATAATTTCTGATTTGGGAGAAGAACCTAAAAAATCAGGTAGAGGGAAAAAGAATGTTGATAGGATAGAACAAATTAAAGAAATATTAAAAGACAAGGACAGAAAAGATACGTATTATGAGCTTACCGATTTTATAACAAATATTGAAAAAACATATGCGATAAAATTACCAGAATATTCTTTTTTCGATGCAGAACAAGATTTAGATGTTCAAGCCACAAATTTTCAATCACAATTTAAGCCAATAATTTCAAATTATTTTGAAAATTCTAAAGATAAAACAAGTGAAATTGAAAAGGGATTGAAAGCTGAATTAGCAAACGAGTTTGAAGAGATTAGAAAATACATGACGAAAAATGTGTCCAACCTTAAAAAACTAAATCCTACAACTGATTTTGATTGGTCCAAGTCATTAAAAAAATTTGACCTTAACTTAGAATTTGAAGGACACAATTTTGATGTTCCAATTTCTCACAAGGGTACAGGATTTAAAAGATTACTTATGGTCGCCTATTTTGAATATCTAGCAAGTAAAAAGAATGTTCAAAATCAAATATTTGCTATCGAAGACCCAGAAACTTATTTACATCCTTCTGCCCAAGAAGATTTACTTAATTCTATTATTAAAATTTCTGACAATGCACAATTCTTTTTAACAACACATTCTCCAATTTTTGCAGGAGCAACTGGAGGTGAAAATTCTATTTTGGTCACAAAAGACTCAAATGGTATTTCACATTATGAAAAAGAAAATCAAGACATAATAGATCAAATTATTAAAGAATTGGGTATAAAACCAGACTATAATTTATTAGAAGAAACTAAATATTTAATTTTTGTTGAAGGAAAAGATGAAATCCATTTTTTAAAAGCTTACGCTAAAACGGTTTTGGGAAAACACCTTGAAAGTGATAACATTCTTTGTGTAATTGGTGGTGGCAGCTCATTAAAGAATTATGCTGATTTAGATTTATTTAAAAAGCTGAAAGGTAATAATTTTTATTCAGTAATAGTAGATGGTGATGATAGCAAGAATGGTAAAGATAAATGGTGCGAAAGAATAAAAAGTAAATGCGAAAGCGACGGAGCAGACTTTAAAAAATTAACGAAGCGTGAAATAGAAAATTACTGCCATCATGAACAAATCAAAAAATGTATTGTTGCAAAAATTAAAGAACAAGAAGGAGAAAATACTAAAAATCCAAGAATTGAAGTAATTAAATCTTCATCAATAGAAATCAGTGATACTACAGATGTTGAAAAATACTTATATGATATGGGATTGTGTAAAAATTTTAAGAATGGTTTAAACATAGAAGTTTTTTATCGTATGACAAAAGATGAATGGAAAAAAACAGATAATAAAAAAGAAATAAAAACGTTTATTGACGAAATATATAAGAAAATTGAATAAAGAGTTTTGAAAAGAAATAAAGTCATATAGGGTCAGATACTGTCTTGCAATATAACAAAATAGATAGCAGAATATATTGGCGTGAATATACTACAGTGAGCAGGGCGATTAAAAAAATTAAAACGGGAAGATGAAAAGTGATATTGCAAGACGTGACCCCGGAAACTACTAACCAACAACCAACATCTGAAAATTTTCTCCTAAAAAAGCAGGATTTTTAAAACTTATGCCGAATATATATAAAGGTTTGTATTTCAATCTTGTATCACCTATAATAATGGAGCATGCGGTCTTCTCTTGTTCTCCCACAACTAATGTATTTTTGTGTTTCTGATTTTTTTTAATACAAGCACATTTTTCGCAAACTATTAAAATAAATCGAAAAGGGTACATTAAAAGATGCACTATTTTAAAAGGAATACTAAATATAGTATTCTTACCTTTCTCGTAATTGTCCTTTCCCTAACTATATCTATTTTCACCCTTGCCAAAACCGAAGTCTACTTCTCTCTATACGACAATCCTCAAAAAGAAATCATCAAAAATATCAACCAGGCCCAGGCCTTTATCAACATAGCCATGTACATCTTCACCGATAGAGAAATCGCCCTCCCTCTTATAAAAGCCCGCGAGCGAGGGGTAAAGGTAAGGCTCTATTTGGATAAAGACCAGGTTGATTACCAGTACAGCCAATCCCGTTTCCTGGTGCAGAATGGAATCGCTATAAGAATCAGTTCCAACAATTATATTATGCACCATAAATTCGCCATCATCGACAACCGCCTACTGATTACCGGTTCCTACAACTGGACCTTTTCCGCCAATAATCGAAATGACGAAAATCTAATGGTAATAGACGACCCGGAAATCATTGAAATATTTCAGAATCAATTTGTAAACCTATGGGCCAATAAATACAGTATGGAAAGAACCCGACAATTATATGAAATAGCCAAAGTAGATTTCTTACCCACTTCTCCCACTTCCGCAAAACCGGAAGATAAAGTCATAAATATCAACACTGCATCTCAGGATGAACTGATAAAAATATTAAAAATAAGCGAACCTCTCGCTCAGAAAATAATCAACCTAAGAGAAAGCCAATGTAAAGGATTCAAAGAACCGCAAGACCTAACTCAACTACCCGGAATAACCAACCTCGAATGGGAGGAATGGAAAGAAGAGAGCATAATAATTACAGTTAACTGATAACTGTTAACCAAAAACTGTTACTTAAAAGAAGGATTATTCAAAAATTTGTAGTATTATTTAAATGGAAGAAGTTTGAAATATAGTCTTATATGATTAATTTCCATAATATAGTTGAGAAAATATTTATTCGTTTCCAAAAGTAAAAAAATGAGAATATAATATATAATGTAAAAGGATTATTTCTACTGTGAAAACCTTTTTATAAGGGTGCAAAAAAGAAGGATTAACTTTTAAATTAATTACGTCAAATGTTGAAACTAGTTCCCATTTTATACAAATGATAAAGGATGGAGAAAATGAATAAACCAAGTAAAGATCAGATTAGAGCTATTAGTGAATTATTAAAAGAAGGAAAACCAATTCCTGAGGAATATAAGTGGTTACTTTTTGAAAATAAACAAGAAACCGAATTAATTTATACTGGAAAAACAAGAGAGGTAGATATTTTAGCAGAAACGATGGCCGTTCCTCTTCAAAAAGAAAAGGTTTTTGGAAATATATATGAAAATAAGTGGCATAATTTGTTGATTTTTGGGGACAATCTTCAGATTTTAAAGACTTTAATTAAATGGAAAGAAGAAGGGAGATTAAAAAATTCTAATGGTTCTAAGGGAGTAAGATTAATCTACATTGACCCTCCTTTTGGGACAGGCGATATTTATGGTAGAGGAGATGTAGGAGCATACTCAGCAAAACTAATAGGTGCTAAATATTTAGAGTGGTTGAGGCAAAGGATAATCTTATTAAAAGAAATACTCTCGGATGATGGTAGCTTCTACATGAGAATTGATTATCATTTTGGGCATTATATGAAAACACTGTTAGATGAGATTTTTGGGAAGCAAAATTTTAGGAATGAAATTATTATAAATAGGACGAAAAGATTAAAAAGCGAAGGAAATAAATTTTATATATCTACAGATTCTGTATTTTTTTATTCCAAAACTGAAAATTATTATTTTAAGCATGTAAACATTGAAGAACCTTATGAAATTGGAATAAAATTGAAAGAAGATATTGATAAGATGAATATAATTGAAAGTATCTCAGACGTTTTTATTGATTGTGAAGTAAAAATTGAGAAAGGAAAACTTTTTCTTAGAAATCAAAAATGGATAGAAATGCATGCATCGTCTAAAAAATTAGACAATCCATCCAGAATTTTTTTTGGAAAAGAAATAAAGCCACCAAGAAAGAGACGATGGATGTGGAAACAAGAGCAAGTAGATAAGATGATTAAAAAAGGATTTATTAGGATAAATCCTCGAAATGGTCTTCCAGAATTAATTAGAACTTGGCGGCATTTAGGAAGCGATTGGACTGATATAAAAGGATACACTCAATCATGGAATTACCCGACAGAAAATTCAGAGGAACTATTAGATAGGATTATAAGAGCTGGATCTACAGAAGGAGATATTGTTTTGGATGCTTTTGCAGGAAGTGGTACTGCTGGAGCAGTAGCAGAAAAACTTAAAAGAAGATGGATTATGATTGATTCCTCAAAATATTCTCTTTATACGATGATTAAAAGGTTGCTTAGTCTTAGAGAAAAAATTGGTAACAAAGGAAAACATTTAAAACACAAATCATTTGCTCATTACAATGCTGGGCTTTACGATATGAAGATGCTTAAAGAACTTCCTTTTATTGAATATCGAAAATTTGCTTTAGAGCTCTTTCAGTGCAGAGATGAGATTCATAACTTGGCTGGAATTGAACTGGATGGGTACTTAGGATATGATCATGTGTTAGTTTTTAAATGGAAGAATAATGGGAAAGTAAAAACTGAGTATGTAATGGATAGAGGTTTTATTGATAATATTCACTCCATTTTAAGAGATAAAATTAGAAAAAAGTTTTTTATAATTGCTCCTGCAGCAAGTGTTGTTTTTTTAGAAGATTATATTGAGAAGGATGGGATAAAATATTATATTTTAAGGATTCCATATTCAGTAATTGATGAACTCCATAAGAAGAACTTCAAATTACTTGAGCAACCTATTTCTGCTGATATTTCTGAAGTTAACAAAGTAATGGAACAGATTGGTTTTGATTTTATTTACCCACCTGATGTTGAATGTAAATGTTATATTGATAATCCCAAAGATAAATTATTCAAAGAAGCAGTAATAAAAATTAAAAAATTTAGAAGCAATGTAATTTCAAAAAAGCCTATTCCCGAAGTGGAACTTAGTTTTAAGGCATTATCGATGGTAATGATTGATTATAATTTTAGCGGTGATTATTTTAATATGGATGATAAATGGTTCGCTTCAGATTTGGAAAAGAATGAGTATGAAATAAGATTCCCCGTGGAAAGACTTAAAGACCAAATAATGATTGTCTAT
>NCRO01000277.1 GCA_002849045.2 Candidatus Sediminicultor secundus | reverse complement strand
ATACTATCGAATTAATTAAAGAAGTTATTATTACTGAAAAGAAGAAAAAAGTAACAAAAAAGAAGAAACAACTTAAAGTTATGCAAATTAATAAACTTCCGAATTTAAAAGAACTTTCTTCAGAGCTAAAAATTTCTTTATCAGAGGTAATACAAAAAATTATGCAATTTGGAACAATAAGTTCGATTGACAAGGAAGTTTCTGTAAATATTTTAAAAAATATTGCCAAGGAGTACGGGTATAAAATAGAACTTTCTGATAAATTAAAAAGTAAAAAAAGTCTTCAAAAAAAAGATAAAACTATAAAATTAATTGCAAAACCTCCCGTCATTACAGTGATAGGACATGTTGATCATGGTAAAACCACTCTTCTTGATACTATTCGAAAGACAGATGTAACTAAAGGAGAAGTGGGAGGAATTACGCAACGAATTGGAGCATACAAAATTAAAATAGATAATAAAAAAATTGTGTTCATTGATACTCCGGGACATGAAGCTTTCACCACAATGAGAGCACGAGGAGTAAAAGCTACAGACATTGCAGTTTTAGTTGTGGCAGCAGATGATGGAGTAATGCCTCAAACCGTCGAAGCGATTAATCATGCAAAAGCTGCAAATGTTCCTGTTATTGTAGCAATAAATAAAATCGACAAAGCTAATGCTAATGTCGAAAAAGTAAAGAAGGGATTAACAAAATACGACTTAGTTTCTGAAGAATGGGGAGGAGACACTCTAATGGTAGAGGTATCTGCCCTTCAAAAAAAAGGTATTAAAAAATTATTAGAAACTATTTCCTTGCAAGCCGATATGTTAGATTTAAAGGCAAATCCTAACATTCCGGGTAAAGGTTTAATAATAGAAACGAAATTAGACAAGAAAAGGGGAATTATTGCATCAGTGTTGATTCAAAATGGGACACTAAAGATTAGTGATTATTTCATTGCGGGATTATCCTATGGTAAAATCAAAAGCCTTACCGATGATAAAGGAAAAAGCATTAAAAAAGTAGGACCTTCAACTCCGGTTGAGATCATAGGTTTTGGTAAAATGCCCCAGGCGGGTGATTACTTCCAAATAGTACCCGATGATAAACTTGCTAAAATTATAATTAACCAAAGGGAGGATGAGGAAAGAAGTAAAATCATACAAGAACCATCACTCTCTTTGGATAATTTATTTTTAGAGATGAAAGAAGGAAAGATAGATAAATTAAATATAATTTTAAAGACGGACACGCAAGGTTCCTTAGATGCTTTGCAAGAGGCTATAAAAAAGATAAAAATTGAAAATGAAGAAGTAGAAATAAATATAATACATTCGGGTGTCGGAAACATTACCGAGACTGATGTTATGTTAGCTTCCGCTTCCCTGGCAATTATAGTTGGTTTTAATATTCGCCCTGATGCAAATATCCGAAAAATAGCTAAATCTGAGAAAATAGATATCAGATTATACAAAATCATATATGATCTACTAGATGAAATTAAGTCTGCTTTAAAAGGTTTTTTAAAACCAAAAATTGAAGAATATGTCTGCGGACAAGCAGAAGTTAGAGAAATTTTTAAAATACCTAAAATTGGCACTATTGCGGGAAGTTATGTATTAAGCGGTAAAATATCAAAAAATGACAACATACGAGTAATAAGAGACGGTAAATTAATATATGAAGGGAAAGTTTCCTCGTTAAAAAGATTTAAAGAAGACATAAAAGAAGTTAATGCTGATTTTGAATGCGGAATTGGTATAGAAAAATTTAATGATTTTAAATTGAAAGATATATTTGAGTTTTATACTTTTAGAGAAATCAAAAAAAAGTAATTGATTAGTCGCTAGTGAATAGCATAATTAGTATATAGTATGTAGTATATAGTATATCGTGAAGAAAAAGAGAAGCAAAAAGCCAAGAGACTGGTTCGTATCTCGTATCTCGTGAATCGTATCTCGTAAAAAAATAAATAGTTAAAGTATTTAAAAATTAAAAAAGTTGTGTGTTTGAATTTCTTTTCCTTTCGAGATACTAGATACTAGATACTAGATACGAACAACGAAATTGTATCTCGTGAATCGTATCTCGTTAAGAAAATAGAAGTCCGAAGACAGAATTCAGAAGTCAGAATGAAAAAACAGAAATGTCATTGCGAGCGACCACAGGGAGCGTGGCAATCTCGTTCTCCTCTGTCTTTCCCTCCCCCATTTTCATGAGGGTAAGCTGCAGCGGGAATCCAGAAGTGAAAGATAAGAAAAGAAAGAGAGAAAACGGTATGCTTTTAGGAAGTTGTACCATAAATTTATATTTCCCGGATAGTCACTCACTAAAAGATAAGAGAAGTATAATAAAAAGTATTAAATTACGAATAAGAAATAACTTTAATGTTTCAGTTTCTGAAATAAACAATTACGATCTTTGGAAAAATACGACTTTGGGAATCGCCTGCATAGGAAATGAAAAAAGATATCTTAATGGTGTTCTAAATGAAGTAATTAAATTTATTGAGCACCAAAATAAATTGCAGTTAATAAATTTTAAGACAACTATCTTATAAGGAAACGGGTAGGATAAATCCAATCCCAGCCTAATTCGTATCTCGTATCTCGTGAATCGTATCTCGTTAAGAAAATAGAAGTCCGAAGACAGAATTCAGAAGACAAAATAAAAAAACAGATACATTAAAAGCAATACTTTATACAAAAAAGGTTTTAAGTTTTGAATTATGGTTTTGCACTTTGCGCTTTAAGTTTTTAGCTAAACAAAGAGATTGCCATGGGTGGCACTCAATATTACTTGAGTGCCACCCTCGCAATGACAGAAATCTTAATAAACTGATAACCGATTAAACGGAAAACTGGTTAAACAGTGAACTAGTTTAATTGGCAAATTGGCGAATTGGTAGATTGAGGAATTAGAATATGTCTTTATCTAAAAGAAGCGAACAGTTAGAAAAATCTCTTAAAAGAGAAATTAACAACATAATTTATCGGAAAATAAATGATCCGAGGATAAAATTTGTCACTATAACTAGAATAAAAGTTTCACCTGACTTGAAATATGCTGATATTTTTGTGACTATTTTTAATGATGAGGTTAATCAAAAAAAAGCTTTAAAAGGACTTAAAAGTGCAACAAAGTTTATAAGAGGTGAATTGGGAAAAGATTTAAAGCTAAGATATGTGCCGAATATAGAATTTAAAATCGATGAAGACTTAAAACATCAGTACAAACTATTAAAAATTATTACTGAAGCTCGTAACCAACAATTAAATTCGAAGAAAGATAAAAATAATGAAAAATTTTGATGAAATTCGCAAAGTAGTGCAGAAAAACAATAATTTTTTAATTACTTCCCATATAAATTTGGATGGAGATGGAATTGGTTCTGAACTCGCCTTTTATTTCATTTTAAAAAAACTAAATAAGAAAGCAACTATTTTAAATCAGGATAGATTACCAAAAATATATGATTTTTTACCCGGTAGTGATAAGGTGCATTACTTGAACAACAATCGCATTAACCCAAAAAACATAGATGTGGTGATAGTACTTGATTGTAGCAATATTAAAAGAATTGGAAAGACGTACGAAATATTTAAAAATATAAAAACTATCATAAATATAGACCACCATAAAAGCAATGAAAATTACGGGAGTTTAAATTATGTAGATTACTCAGCTTCTTCAGTCGGAGAAATTATTTATGAATTGATTAAATCTATAGATATAGACTTATTAGATGAAAAAATTTCTACCTGTTTATTTACAGCAATAATAACTGACACAGGGTCGTTTAGATATTCAAATGTTAGTTCAAAAACATTTGGAGTAGCTTCCCATTTAACTTACAATGGAATAAAACCATATTTAATCTGTCTCTTATACAAATCT
>NCRO01000276.1 GCA_002849045.2 Candidatus Sediminicultor secundus | reverse complement strand
TGTTATTACTCCGGTTCCGGGGGGAATAGGGCCGATAACTAATGTTATGCTGATGCAGAACACTTTAAAGGCAGCAGAAGAACTAGTCGTTAGTGAATAGTGAATAGTCGCTAGATTTTAGTTGTCCGGTTAGCCAGTTTGCCGGTTTACCAGTTAATTTAGTCGTTAGTATGTCGTATTGCGTATCGAGTATCGCGTAAGATAGAAATTAAAAAATGTAGGGGCAGACCTTGTATCTGCCCGTAATGAGTAATATGTAGTAGGGGCGTATTGCATACGCCCTGATAACTATTAAAAGTGAGGAGAAAAAAATAAAAATTAAAACCTACAAGGCACAAACAAAATGGATAGAAGGTACTAAAGTAGAAACCAAAATAAGAGAATTTAAGGTTTTTATAGATGAACCTTTAGAATTTAGAGGTACTAATACTGCTCCTAATCCAGTGGAATTGTTCTTGGCTTCATTAGGAGGATGTGTAATATTAACTTATCGTGGTTATGCAAAGAAGTTTGAAGTAAACATAAAGGATTTAGTAGTTAATTTGGAAGGAGACATGATTCCCGGAGGTTGGGTGGATGAACAGGGAAGAGAAAGGAGAGGATTTANNAGGATTTAGAAATCATCTTAACGTAAAATAAGGATGCCGGGTCCCCTCCCGCAATGACTACTGCTAATTTTGGAGTTATTTTATATTTATTGATAAAATCTTCTACCTTTGTCTTTAAAGATTCGCTAATCTCTTTAGCTATTTTTCTTCCGTCAATAATCTTGGCCATAATAAATGTTTCTCCTTTTTGTTATATTTTTTATAAAATAGAGCCCATGGTTTTCCATGGGCTCTATTTTATCTTTCATTCATTCTAAATTGTTAGCAATCTATTTTCAATGACTTTTTGTTTGCCCTTTTCTCTCCCCCTTTCTAACTGCTTCTTTAATTATAAATTTTGCTTTATTTTTTTCAATATTACAAGCAACACTAATTTCACCTACTAAAATCTTGCGAGCCCTCTCGTATAAACCACGTTCTGTAGAAGATAATTTTTCTACAGTATCTCGATGAGTATAATTTTTTACTACCTGGGCTACTTTTAAGATATCTCCACTATCGACCATCTCTGTTTGAGATCTTATCCTCTGCTTATAATTTCCATCCATCTCAGCATCCATCTTATGGCCTAACACGGTTAAAACTTCTGGTACAGTTTCAGGGTCAATAATATATCTTAAACCAATCTCTTCAGCTTTATTAACCGGAACCATCAAAATCATTTCGTTTACCATTAATTTTAAAATATAGTATTTTTCTTTTTGCCCCAATACTTTCTTTTCTTCTATATTTTCAATATCTCCCACCCCAAAGGAAGGATGAGATACCTTATCACCGATTTTAAACATTTTTTGGATTTTTTAGACCCGTTACTCACTTCCTATCTTTTTACTTTTTTAAAATTATACCATTTTTTTACCCAAAATACAAAACCATAAAAAGAAAGTATCGAGTATTGCCTATTACGCTAGGCTTCTCTTTTGTCATTGCGAGGGAGCGAAACGACCGAAGCAATCTGGTGGCACTCAATATTGCTTGAGTGCCACCCCGCGCTCTGATAAATCAGAGCTCGCAATGACATAGGATAAAATAGATTGACAACCGAAAACTTGCATTTACACTAACGACTATTCACTATTCACTAACGACTAAACTAACTGGTAAACTGGGTAACTAATTCGTATTGAGTATTGAGTATCGCGTTAAGAAAGAGTAGGTTAAAAAATAGGATTAGGTATTTTATTTTGAAGGAATTGGAGAGAGAATATAATACTAGTCAATTATTTTTGTCAAAAAAATTGATGGGAACAATTTGCAATAATACAAGTTATAAATTTTATCTAATCATTTAGGAAAACAGATGGCAGGCTATATAGTGATTATCTTTAAAACATTTTAATTCTGGTTCTTCTTCTTTACATACAGTTTTTACATAAGGGCATCTGGTATGAAATCGGCATCCGGAAGGAGGATTTATAGGACTGGGTACATCTCCCATCAAAATCTTTCCTTTTTTTCTAAGTTTGGGATCAGGGATAGGTACAGCAGACAGTAATGCCTGGGTATAGGGACTGTCTCTTATACACATCT
>NCRO01000275.1 GCA_002849045.2 Candidatus Sediminicultor secundus | reverse complement strand
TTCAAAAATTTTTGCCGCTTCAATTAATTCATCTGTTCCCGAATAAATTCTGGTCATAGGCCAATTACCACATTTAGTAGCGTTTTTGAGTGTTCTCAAATCCTCTCTACTTCGAATAGGAGCTCCACCCTCCCCATTGCGATATTTTTTTGGGTCTTCTTCTCCGCGGTCAAATTTTGGTAAGAAAGCTTGAGCAACCTGGTCAGGCGCTAAAGATATAATTTCCAAACATCCAGCCTCGCTTAAGGCTTTTACAGCATCAACCGTAGGTTTAATGGTTTCTGCAGCAGCTCCGATATGAGCCCGGATAATTGGCCGATTCTCTAATTCACGTACCTGTTTGATTCTTTCTAACAAATCATCCGACCAGGAAGTTTTTTCTTTAGCAATCCGAATTCTATTACGAGCAAATTCATCCAACTCAGCCATGGTTACATAATCATCCACTATTAAAGCAAAGAAATTTTGAAATTTTTCCTTATCTTTATACTCTTTTGCAATCTTCTCCAAATCAAAATGCCGGTCTTTTTTGGGAGAGAATTTATCTTCTAAAATGGGTTGACCAGTCATTGCTCTTACCAAATTAGCCGCCGGCCTCAAACCTCCAAAACAATAGCGGATTCCGCCTTTTTTCGGTTCAAGACCATATTTGTAAACTTTTTCTACCAATTCTACAATTATTTCATCAACATGCAGATCACCTAAGCGGTAACAAAAAGATACTACTTCCGGTTTTGATTCTCTTATTTTATCTATAAGTTCGTCAATGGAAACAGCAGGGCCTAATTTTATGGCAAGATAACCTATTCCCATGGTTTCCATCCATTCAGCAAATTTTTCAACCCCTAAAGTATGAACACAGGGGTCAATGGAACAATTTAAAACTCTTCTTTTTATTTGTTTTTCCATTTTCTTCTCCCTTTACTATATAAAAAAAATTAATAAACTATTATATTTTCTAAATTACCAATACCATAATTTTGAGGAATTCGAGTATCCTTTATATCCTTTCCTTCCAGGTAACCCCTCTTTATATATTCTTTTCCTATCCATTTGCTTATAGTTAAAATCACTTCATCAATTACCGGCAGATCTACTTTAGCCAATTGGGCAATTGCTTTAGTAACAACTAATCCATATGGTACATCTTCAGTTAAGTAACGTGCCTGGAAATCCGGTAAAAAATAATCGTTGTCTATTCTTTTCATGGGTGCACGCAAGCCTTGATAAGCCCGATTAGTAACAAAACAACTTTGCAAAGTGCTTTTATCTTCAATTGAATCTTTGTATGAATATATCAGCCAATCCTGCAAACCTAAAACATGGTTTAAATT
>NCRO01000274.1 GCA_002849045.2 Candidatus Sediminicultor secundus | reverse complement strand
GCGCTACTCCTGATAGGCGTTGGCTTGCTGGTTGGTTCGGTACTGCTGCGGGTCTTCTCGAAAGGCAAATACGAGATAAAAACCATTGATCTAGTCTTCATTATCGTGCCTTTGTTGTTTGTAGGGTTGGCAACAGGCAAGCTGCATGAGCTTGATCTCTTCGGTGTCAAAGCGGATTTGTCGGAGCTCTTTGCCAAGGCGGCGGACACGCGAATCGAGCAGCAGGTCTCTACAGTTCTGGTCTCGCCAGTAGAAGATGCGATTAAAATGATCGAAACCGCTGCGAGGGGGGGGGTGCATGAAATCCCGAGGCTGATCGAGCAGAGGACGCAGGCTTTGGCTTTCAGCCTGGGCATGGGGAAGTACTTCGGGCCAGCGATAAAGAAGTACTTCGACGATCTCTACGGCAGCTCGTACCTACAGTATGTGGTAATCAATCATTCGGACGGCACCCTCTACGGGATGTACGATGCGGCAGACCTAATTGCCTATCTGCGCACACTCGGTGAGGTCGGCTACGACAAATTCGAGACAATGCTCAATCAAGGCGATGAGCGAGCAAAGGACTGGCTGGCACGATTGCCTGGCTTCGTGTCGTCGGAGAAAGCCGTGACGGCCGAGACGTCCAAGCGCGACGCGCTCCAGGCCATGGAAGAGCTCAAGCTGGACAGCTTGCCTGTAAGAGATCCCGCTGGACGCTTCATCGGTACAGTGGACCGCGCGAAGTTAACTAACAGCTTGATTCTGGCAGTGACCAAGAAGCTTTCGAGCGAGTAATCTACTGGCGAAAAGTAGCTTACAGGGGTCGCAATCTACACGGGTAAAGGTCGTTTTACTGGCGAAAACCGGCTGTACATTCGCTTTTCGTCACGGCAAATAGCTGAGCAATGGGAAATGGACTCAGGTATTGAGGTGGGACATTTTGGCCTAACCACTGGATGAACTCGGACTGGCAATTACGCTACGCTTCATTGCCAGCCGGTTATCCAAACCGTTAGACGGCTTATATTTTAAAGGAGTGTAGGATGCCCCATTCAACGCAAAAGGCGAAACTCGCTGTGTGGATTCCCATTCTGGTCACTATAGCTTCGCTTGCCTTCGGCGCTAGGCATAACAGTCTTGCTTGCTGTCAACGGGGGAATTTATCTCGCGGTAAAAGAAGTCACAACCACACCAGAAATATTGGTAGCAATCGGGTCAGCAGCTGTCGGAGCACTTGCTGGGCTTTTGGTTCCAACACCCAGTAGTATGTGACAGCAATAGAACCCGGCTGAATTGGAAACTAAAATAAGGACGAGAGTATGCTCACGAATTTCCAAGATTACAGCTATACCTTTTCTGTCGTCTTCTGTACAAATGGATGATAAGTTAAAGATGGTTCCAGAAAGTTGGGTTGATATAAGACTTTGTTATTTCTATATTTGGCAAAATAGGTAATTTTCTGATAAATGATTTATAAACAAGGAAATTTCTAGTAATTCGTTGTCTACGATGAAGCAGTGTTTCGACTAACTCTCGAAGCTATAAGGGTGGGTCTTTTTTCGTTTAGAAGGATGTGATGGATCATTCTTTAGGCAATGTGGTTCTTTGCACCGCTCCTAAATCGACTTCAGCAACTTCAGATACATGCAAAACATTAGGCGACATTTTGCTTGGCAGCTTGAAGGGAGATGATATCATATGGATGTATAAAAAGTATTTACATTAAAAAGTACTTAAAAGGAGGTAAATAAAATGAGAGAATTTAAATCACTAAATCCGAAAAAACTTCCAGAGGGATTCGATGCCGAGATTCACGGCGAGGAACCGATAATCAAGAAAGAGGAATTAAAGGGGCGTATTGTCGTATCGTATACCTTCCCGGGATTCTATCTTTCAGACGACAAGCTCGATGTCGAAGGGAAGAAGGTATCCTTCAAGCAGGTCAATATTACAGCGACAGGCTTTTTGGTTGAGAGCGGTAAGCCGTTACTGCCTTCTTTTGGCCGATACGTGCAGATTCCTTTCAACTGCGACTTTAAGTTTACCGTGGAAAAGGGCAAACCATTGCAATTTGATAATATACTTGTATCGCCGGCCCAGGAAAAATTGACAGATAATCCCAAAGAGAAACACATCTTAGAATATAACAAGAAAATCTATGCCAAGGATGCAGTCTATCCGGAGGAGATGGTCAAGATAGCCGGACCATTCAACATCGATGATTACCAAGCCCTACTGGTTCACGTGTGTCCGTTTCAGTACAATCCAGACAAAAAGAAGTTGATCGGCTATGGCAACATCACCGTCAACATCGATGTATCACCAAAAAAAGGTGAATCTGATAAATATCCACTTAGCGATCCAGAACTCAATAGAGAAGTCTATGGTAATCTTTTTGTCAATCCAAGAAGGAGGATTATGGAGCGGTTGGAGATTGCACCAGGCAGGTTAGTCTTTCCAGCTTTTCGGAGGCGAGGACCAGAGTTTCTGATCATCTATTATGAAGATTTCAAGAAGGCAGCAGAAAAGTTAGCCAAATGGAAACAAATACGTGGTCTCCGTACAGAGATTGTTTCCATAGACACCATTGGGAATGATAAAAATAAGATAAAGGCTTATATCCGTAATAAGCGTAAATACTTCCTCTCTCGTTTGCGCTATGTCCTACTTTTTGGTGATGTGGATATGATTGAATGCGAGAATATTCATGGTAATAGAACAGATTACTATTATTCAACCTCAGCGGACTCGACCGGTTCTGAATACGTAATGCCCTGGCTTTCAATAGGTCGTATTCCTGTTCGTACCTTAGCAGAGGCAACGGGAGTAGTGGATCAGATTATCTCCTACGAAAAAAACCCACCCATTGACCCGGATTACTACAAGAGGATGTCGTTTGCTGCTTACTTCCAGGACGAAGATCTTCCGTACGGCACGGCTGATATATATAGATATTATATGAAGACAATGGAGGCTATTCGGACTCCTATGAAGCTCCTTGGATTCGACATAGAAAGAATCTACGTCAAAACTACCAACAGCCCGAATCCCCAGTTTTACGCCGACGGTACACCGGTCCCGGCAGATGTAGTTGCCTCAATAGTCCCCGGAGCTACAGCGACTAACATGCTGATAGATGCAACCACAGAGGGACAGTTATTAATTGGACACAGGGATCATGGTTCTCCGAACGGTTGGCTACATCCTTCATTTGAGATGAATCATCTGGATAGTGTCACCGGTAATGTGCCTACACCCTTTTACAGCCTCAACTGCCAAACTGGTAGGTTCGACTTGGTGCCCCACCCGACAGAATGTTTTGCTGAGAAAATCCTACGGATAAAAAAAGCAGCTCCCTCACTAATAGCACCTACTAGAAATTCCAGCACCTTCCTTAATAATGACATGATGAAGGCGCTATTTGATGCCATGTGGGGTGGGATTCTGCCGACCTTTCCCGGCGCGACAGCCAGCTATTCGGTACGACATAACCGGCTTGGCGATATTTTAAACTATGCGAAGGCATACCTGCCTCTTCGTATAAGTGCCTATTCGATAGTCAGTTCCACCACGGTTCAGGATCATTTCGAGATCTTCCACGTCTTAGGCGATCCAACACTTGAACTATGGAAAGCCTATCCCTTTATAGTAAAGATATCGGCTCTACTGAAAATGGGCTATCTCTATATAAAGTTATCTGCTTGTCCGAAGGATGGTGTTATCACTGTTTGGTATAATGATAAAATGCTTAAGAGGATTAATCCCTCCTCGACGAATATGAGAATAGCATTAAGAGAACTAGTCCCACTTCCCAGGTTACCGCGGCGTCAAATACGACCTCCGATTTTAGTATGCTTCTGGGCACCGGGATATCGCTTTTGCCAGGTCAGACCAAGGATGGATATAGGACTTCCGTTTCTCCCAACCTAACCCAAAGGGATTAATGTTTGATAATAATAGAGATAGAGATGTTCCAGGCAATGGTTCAACTAATAGGTAGAAGAGGCCGGGCATTTTTCTTGGTCTTTAGCTAATGTGAAAATAGAATTGCCAAGTATAACAGTCGCCTAACTCGGGATTGCCGAAGTTGTCATGCTTCATTCAATTCATATTTTACAACTTCGGCAATCCCTGAAACGTTGCCTTTCAATTAATCCACCAAGATCTATTGGCCGATAAATCCTTTGTTTACTTTTTTAAGCCATAGGTCTTTTTGATAGCGCATCCTTTCTATCGCATTCTGTGCAAAAGGACGCCATTAACTCTCCTTTTATTGAAAATAAATCATTATTTTATAGACTATTTAGGTTGAAGATAAACCCTTTTAACGTTTAGGAGTGACAAGGGTCAGGTCTTGAAATATAACAAGGACTATGCAATATTTACAATATGACCAGAACCTCCCTTAATGAGATCTTTCAATGTAAGGACAGGAAGTCAAAAGATAAGGCAATGTATGAGGCTCACCTCCAGTATGGCTATACTCTAAAAGATAAGCAGAATATATTGGCGTACATTATACTTCAGTGAGCAGAGCCATTAGAAAAATCGAGAGGTAATATTAAAAGTAATATTGCAAGATCTGACCCCATAATATTTCTTTTATAGCAGTAGGATTTGACGACAAAATCAAGATTAATAACGATGATTACAAAGTGGAAACTACTGGTGCATTGCTTATACGAAACTCTTGGGGAACAGGATGGGGTGATAAAGGATATGGATGGTTACCAAATGATTATGTACTAAAAGGATGGAACAACTATTAGGATGATGGGATAATTTTTAGGGAACGTCAACTAAAATATAGTTAATGTAAAAGTAGAAATATTTAAAGGGGGACTAATCTTATTATTATCTTTGGTAATAAGTTATATGAATATCTTCTATAGAATGATGGTTTAAAATAATCTAATTAATATTTAATTAGTTATATAAATTAAACTTTGTATTTAGTGGAGTACCCTCCTAAGATTGTAAGTTTATTCTTTCTTTCTTATACACCTAATTTATACTTATGTCAAATGATGTTTTGTACTATTTGATACTACTATTGAAATTAAAAGGATGGTTGAGATTGAATAATTGTGTTATTTAATGTTTTACACTGTGACTTAACTTATAAGGAATCAATTTATATCTGCTATCTCCTAAGCAATACTAATTATTTCTTCTAACTTTTGATACACCTTTTCAGTTTCATCACTCATACA
>NCRO01000027.1 GCA_002849045.2 Candidatus Sediminicultor secundus | reverse complement strand
AACTTAAGCTGTGGAGAAGTAGAAGAACTGCTAATTCCTCTATTTGATGCAGATTTTCAGCAGGAGATAGAGACACTTGCTAAAAACTTTTTTGATTTAATCGAAAAAGCAAAATCCCTTTACTCCCAAGCTGAAAGCCTTCTTTTAGAAAAACTGGGATTAAAAGGTTTTCAGGCAAAATATAAACTTTCTTATACGGCAAATCTTTCTAAAGCGTTTGGAGTTCACCGTATAGATGCAGAGTATTTTCAGACCACTTATGATAGTTTCATGGGATGTTTAAAAGAGCACTCTAAAATAGCAAAAATTAAGGAATTTATACTCGACTTTCAAAAACTCAAAGCCTTTTATGAACCCAAGGTCGGAGATTTTCTTTTAACTAAAGATGCAATACCAGGGATAGCTTATGTAGCAAAGGAACCTATAGAAGGGATTGACGCCGGTAGTATTCTGATATTAAAGATTAATGAAAACAAAATTAATAAAGAATATTTAGCTCTTTGTATTAATTCAATTATCGGGAAGCTGCAGATAAAAAGAGATGGCGGAGGGTCGGCAATTACCCATTGGAGAGCTGAGCAAATTAAAAATTTACAAGTCCCAATCCTTTATAAAAAAATTCAACAAGAAATCTCATCGCTAATTAAGCAATCACATGAAACAAAACAGAGAGCAAGAGAATTATGGGAAGAATCAAAAAGAAAAGTTGAAAAGGCAATTGAAAATGAAATTCGCAAATAGCCGCGAACATTTAAAAAATATATTATTTGAGGAGCAATGTGATGAAGTATAACTTTGATGAGGTTATTGACCGTACTGATTATCATTCCAGAAAGTGGGATGAATTGGAAACTACTTTTGGGGCCAAAGATGTGCTCCCTATGTGGATTGCCGATATGGAGTTCGGGTCACCAAAACCGGTAATTGAGGCCATTAAAAAAGCCGTCGAACACGGTATTTATGGTTATACCTCGAGGCCGGATTCTTATTACAAGGCAATAATTGACTGGATGGAGAGAAGATATAATTGGAAAGTAAAAAAAGATTGGATAGCTTATAGCCCCGGGGTGGTTTCCGCATTAAGTTTGATAATCAGAGCTTTTTGCCAACCCGGTGATAAAGTTGTCGTTCAACCACCGGTTTATTATCCTTTTTTCCGAGTAATAGAAAATAATGGTTGCCATGTAGTGAATAATCCCTTAAAACTTAGTAATAAAAAATATTTTATAGATTGGGAGGATTTAGAAAGAAAGGTTGATGACCCCAGAGTAAGGTTATTGATATTATGCAGTCCGCATAATCCAGTGGGGAGAGTGTGGCAGAAAGAAGAGCTTATTATACTGGGAGAAATTTGTTTAAAACACAATATTATTGTTGTTTCTGATGAAATCCATGCCGATATTTTATTTAAAGGGTATAGACATATCCCATTTGCTTCGATTTCACCGGCATTTGCTCATAATTCAATTACTTGCACTGCACCGAGCAAAACTTTTAATTTAGCAGGACTTCAGACTTCTACCATCATTATTCCTAATAAAAAATATTATAAAATCTATGAAAATATCTTAGATAATTTAGCCCTCAACGAAAACAATGTTTTTGGACTGGTGGCCTTAGAAGCTGCTTATAGATACGGAGAAGAATGGCTTGAGCAATTATTGTCTTATCTAAATGAAAATTTAGAATTTTTGATGAAATATTTTAAAGAAAGAATTCCAAGAATAAAAGTTATAAAACCGGAAGGAACTTATTTAGTCTGGCTGGATTACCGACAATTAGGATTAAGCGCCAAGAATTTAAATAATTTTATGATTAAAAAAGCCAGAGTAGCCCTTGATGATGGATATTGGTTTGGCACCGAAGGAAGGGGCTTTATGAGAATTAATATTGCCTGCCCTCGTTCTTTTCTTGAGGAAGGTTTAAAGAGAATAGAAAGAGCAGTTAATAGTTTGAAAAACTGACAGGGGACGGTCCTCTGTTCCTAAAAAAAAGGAGATTTGAGGAAGGGAAGATGAGAAAGATTAAAGAGATGATTAAAGAGGAAGGGCTCTGGGCTGGTTTGAACCGTCCGCAGATATCGATGGAAAATGCCGATATAGTGGTTTTTGGTATTCCTTTTGATGGCGGAGTGAGTTTTAGAGCCGGGGCAAAAGATGGACCCCGAGCACTGCGAGAAATAACCTATTCTATTTACCCTATTACAGAAAGGTGGGAAAGTTTTTCAGATTTAAAAATCCTGGATTTAGGAGATATAGAGGGAAAAGATAGGGAGAAGATATTTAAAAAAGCTGAGGAAATTGCTTATCAGGCGATAAAAGCCAAAAGACTTTTAACTATGATAGGGGGAGACCACTCTACCACAATCCCCATTCTTAGAGGAATTGATAGAGCATTAAAGGAACCATTAGGGATTATTCATCTCGATGCCCATTTTGATTTATGTGATGAAATAGACGGAAATTATCTTTCTCACGGTTCTACCGAAAGGAGGACCTTAGAATTAAAAAATATATCTGATATCGGGAACCTCTTTTTTGTGGGAGTTCGTTCTGTTGAAGCTCAGGAATTACCTTTTATCCGGGATAAAAAGATAAATATACTCAAAACTATGGATATTCGCCGGCAAGGTGTTGATAAATCATTGGAAAGAATAAGAGAGAAGATGAAAAAGTTCCCCAGAATATATCTTACTATAGATATTGATGCATTGGACCCGGCTTACGCTCCGGGTACCGGTACCCCGCAGTTTGGAGGTCTGGATAGTAGAGAATTGTTAGATTTACTTTATGGTATATTTGAGTTACCCATTATCGGATTTGATGTGGTGGAGGTAGCTCCCGGACTGGATGATTCTAAAATTGCTATTTTTGCTGCCCGAAAAATTATCATGGAATGCTGGGGTCATTATTATAGAAAGAAATTGAATCAATAATTCAAGATAGGGACTATTCATGAAAAAGTTGTTTGATAAAACAAAGATTAATCAGATGGAACTGAAAAATAGATTTGTCCGTAGTGCAACCTGGGAAGGATTAGCAAATCCTGATGGCTCCTGTAACGAGGAACTGGCTGACTTAATGTCAGAACTGGCAAAAGGCCAGGTAGGGCTGATTATCACCAGTCATGCCTATGTTAATCAAACCGGACAGGCAAGGATAAGACAATTAGGTATTTATAGTGACCAACTTATTTCCAGCTATATTGAAATGGTTGAAAAAGTTCACAGAGAAGGAAGTAAGATTATTATGCAAATCGCTCATGCAGGGGGTCGAGCTTCGGCCCAATTAATTAAAAGTCAACCTTTTGGACCTTCTTCTTTAGAAATTAAAGATTGTATGATGTGTAGAGAAATGACTAAAAATGAGATTTTTCAGATCATAGAAGATTTTAAAAACGCGGCAGTAAGGGCAAAGAAGTCAGGTTTTGATGGAGTCCAGATTCATGCGGCTCATGGATATCTACTTAGCCAGTTCCTTACTCCATTTTTTAATAGAAGAAAAGATGAATATGGAGGAAGTATTGAAAATAGAGGCCGCCTTATTTTGGAAATTCTTCAGGCCATTAGGACTGAAATAGGTGAGCAATTTGCTGTCTTCATCAAACTAAATTCGGAGGACTTTATAGAAGCTGGTTTTACCCAGAGCGAAATGGTACAAGTATCAACAATGCTTGAATCAGCGGGTATTGATGCTATTGAGTTAAGCGGTGGAACAAGCCTTAGTTTAAGTAAATATTCCTCTTCCAGAGTAGGCAAGATTGATTCTAAGGAAGAAGAGGTCTACTATCGTGATGCTGCAAAGTTATATAAGGAAAAAATTTCTGTTCCCTTAATCCTGGTGGGGGGAATCCGCTCTTATGAGCTGGCTAAGGAATTGGTAGAAAAAGAACTGGTAGATTATATTTCACTATGTCGTCCCTTAATTAGAGAACCAGATCTGATTAAGCGCTGGAAGAGAGGTAATACTGAAAAAGCTGCCTGCATCTCTTGTAATAAGTGTTTTGAGCCAACAAGAGCAGGAAAGGGCATATATTGCGTTGTAGAAAAAAGTGATAGAGGACGGTTATACTAACTCAATAATATAGTACCTTTTACTTTCTGCTATCCACTTATTAATTTTCATTATCTATTTTGGTGCTTCTTTTTTAAGTAGAGCATTCTTTTCTATTTATTTGTACTTTTTCTTCATTTAATTAAATAATTGTTAGATATGAGAAAACCTACCAGGGGACAAACCTACCAGGGGACGGTTCTCTGGCAGGTTTTAAAAAAAAGAATGAATCTATTAAATTTACTTGTAATTTTAAAATAAAAGGACTATATTAATTAAATATATTAATTCGAGGTCAAAGAAGAAAATGTCTGATAAAGATAGAAGAGAAGTAAAATCAAAATTAAAACTAAATGCATTAGGCCATTCCTATAATGATATGTATTTTTTCATTATACCTTTTCTTTTACCTCTTTTTAGAGAAGAGTTCGGGATCAATTATATTCAATCAGGACTAATCTTAACAATTCACGTTGCCTTAAGGTCTATCTTCTATCTTCACCTTTTTGTTCTTTTTTTAAATGTTTGTTTATTTGCACCATCATGCAACTATGATAATATATGAAAAAGTATTTGTCAAGCTTTTTAGAAAATATTTTTAAAAAAAGGGAAAGTTCTTCGTGTTGTGTTGAATGCTCTATGGCAAAAGGTTAAGTTTCATTTTATAAGCTTTCTCGTGTTTACTCTCTAAAAAGTGAAGTGTCAGGTATAGGATGAAGCTAATAAATAGGGGAATTGCGGCCAAACGATAAGCCCAAACTAAACTGATTTGATCGGCAATCCATCCATAGAGAGTGGGTGCAATTGTGGCAGAAACCCCCTCAACAAAAAGACTTATCCCAAAAATTTTACTCTGATGGTTAACTGGACAAATAAAAGTTAGCCAGGTGGTTTGAGAGGGGAAAAATATTCCTTCTACAATACCTAAGGTTCCAATAAGCAAGAAAATTGATATGGGTTGGGCAATGAAAGTGATACCCAGGACTAAGAAAGTAGTAATAATGGTGGCTGATAATACCAAGATAAGTGGATGGTTTTTATCTATGATTCTACTGGAAATGAGGCTACCTATAAACATCCCGATAAAAATTATACTGAGAATCCAGGCAGAAATCTCGGGTTTTAAACCGAGATAATCTGTAGCGTAAATAGGAAGAAAGGAAAGAATGGCCCAGAATCCCAGGCTTCGAATACCCATGCTAATAAAAAATAAATTAATATGTCCTCGCTTGATTTTCTTCTCTGTTTTTACTTTAAGATTTTTTTTATCCTTTTTTGATTTTAGATATGCGTAACCCAAAAAATAACCGGGCGAAGAGAGTAGCAAACAGGTCGTTTTCCATCCCCATGTTTGAACTAAAAAACCGAATAACAGACTGGTAACAATTATTCCTGCTGTTCCCGCGGCAGAAAATAGACTTAAATAACGTCCTCTCTGATGTTTCTTAGAATTTTCTCTAACCATGGCAGTTGCTAATGGATGAAAGGTTGAAACACCAATTGCCAATAAAAATAAAAAAGTGACAATGGTGTTGATATTATTTATCCAGATTAAACTTCCTAAAAAAATAGAAGAGCAGATAAAGCCAATGGCTATAATCACTCTTTTCTCATATTTATCTCCAAAGTATCCGAATACTAAGGAAAAGATAGACCTTAAGGCAACGTGAATTGTTAAGATTAGTCCTGATTGAATATAATTGATCCCGAACTCTTCTCTAAAAAGAGGTAAAAGAAAAGGTATAATGAAAAAATACATATCATTATAGGAATGGCCTAATGCATTTAGTTTTAATTTTGATTTTACTTCTCTTCTATCTTTATCAGACATTTTCTTCTTTGACCTCGAATTAATATATTTAATTAATAT
>NCRO01000273.1 GCA_002849045.2 Candidatus Sediminicultor secundus | reverse complement strand
AGCTGATTCAAGATAATCTCTCTGCTCGTAAATCCCCTTCTCCCCCCGGGGAAAAGAGCCGGAGTAATAGAAAACCGTAAACCAAAAACTAATCTACGAAAGGAGATTCAAATGTCCGAATTAAAAGAATTAATCGCTAAAGCCAAACAAAAAAATATAAAGGCGATGGAGGAACTGTTCAATCAATTTAAACCCTTACTAAAATCAAGAGCCAAAAGATATTCCCGGATAGGATTAGAATATGATGATGTCTTTCAGCAGGGGGCACTGCTCTTTATCCTGGCGGTTTATGATTATAAAGAAAGACCGCCTGTTACTTTTTCGGGTTATATAAAAAAGACGATTGACTGGAGACTATGGCTTTATTATCAGAAATACCTGAATCAAAAAATAGAAATCTCCTCTGGTCTAAAACCAAAAAAAATATAAGACAGGCCCGCTTGTCTTTGAAAATGTAGGGGCACGATGCATCGTGCCCCTACAAAATCATCAACACAGTGGACAATAATGTCATTGTGAGCGCCCGCAGGAAGCTCGGCAATCTGGTCTTGTATTTTGTATTTTCTTTACTAAATACTGACGACTATTCACTATTCACTATTCACTAACGACTATTTTCGACGAAGGAGGAAATAATTGAACACCTTAGAAAACATCTTAATCGAAATAAATCTGGAAAAAGGCTACTATCTTCTAACCAAAAGAGAAAGAAATATTATCAGTCTATATTACCTGGG
>NCRO01000272.1 GCA_002849045.2 Candidatus Sediminicultor secundus | reverse complement strand
TCGCGGTTATATTGAAGACCCTTTATCAGAATTAAAAAAGACTATGGATATTTTAAAGAAATCCCCTAATATTATTTCTGAGAGTCATTTAGCCATACATAATGCTTGTTATGGAGGAATTAATGGGAATGGCGTGCCAAGGAGTTATGTACTGTGTAACGCTTTACGGGCTAAAGGATATCAGGTGAGTAAAGAAGGATTAGAAGAGGCTCTCCGAGTAAAATATGCCGGAGTATATACTTTAGTAGGCAATAGAATGAAATATATTTATGGCGATAAGGCAATTAATTATTGGAAAAAACACGACTATAAAGTGGGTATTTGTTTTCCCATTAATCGTAGAAGATCTGCTGAAGTATGTGTTACAGAAAGGGATAAAAATGGAAATTTTGTGGTAGATGCCATTAGCAGTGATGCAGGGGCAATTCCGAGAAATTGTATTCTTTCTCACGGGTTACCGCTCGTAAAATTTTGCGCTCTAACTTTAAGTGAGCTGGTTCAAAAAATAAGTTTAACCCCTTCACGAATACTGGGGTTAAAGAATAAAGGTCGTTTATCTATCGGAGCAGATGCTGATATTACAATTTTTGATCCGGATAGCACTAAGGTTGAAATTGTTTTAATCAAAGGGCGGGCATGTATGGTTTCCAGAATTATATTTAATAATTCGGGTAGATTGATTGTTACAGAGAGAGGGGCGCATAAGTTGAAAAAACAAGAAATACCTTTGGAGGTGATCAATTTAAAAGATAGTTTATATTTTAAAGGTAAGGTAGGTGAAGAAAAAATAAGCTCAATCAATACTTCAGATTTTTACAACTATTCAGATGAATAAAAATTAAGGAGGTAATTTAAGCATGAAAAGTAAAGTCTTTTTAGTTTTAATTCTAACCTTATGTATCATGATGTTGTTTGTAACCTCTTCTGCTGCTGAAGCAAAAAAGGGGGGAGTTTTAAAAGTCGTCCTCGATGCCGACCCCCCAACTCTTGACCCCCATGCTTCCAGCACAACTTTAGTCTTCGTAGTCGGATATCATATGTTTGAAGGCTTATATTCCTTAGATGAAAATTTAAATCCCATTCCTATGTTAGCCGCTGATTTACCAGAAATAAGTGAGGATAAACTTGTTTATACTATCAAACTAAGACCAGGTTTAAAGTTTCACAATGGTCAGGATGTTATTGCAGAAGACGCGGTTGCTTCAGTAAAGCGTTGGGGAGGTATGAGTAAGTATGGTAAAACTATTTTCAAGAATGTTGCTTCTATTGAAGTTAAAGACACATTAACTTTTGAAATACAACTTACCAAACCTACCGGAATTACTTTAGTTTCCCTGGCTATGCCTAACGGTGGAGCTTTTATTTACCCCAAGGATATATGTGAAAAATATCCTGATAAACCGGTGGAAGAAAATATTGGGACAGGCCCATTTAAATTTGTAGAATGGAAACCTCACCAATATATTAAGGTGGTTCGTTTTGAAGACTACAAGCCCGTTGAATTTCCAGCCAATGGTTTTGGTGGTAAAAAAGTAGCTTATGTTGATGAAATTCAGTTTATTCCTATTTCAGATGAAGCGGTACGTTTAACCAGTGTTGAAGGTGGGGAATATGATTTCGCCGACTTTGTACCGGTAGATGAATTTAATAGGCTTAAAGATCATCCCGACATACAAGTATTGCCTTCTGCTCCCAGAGCCTGGTTTGCTTTTCAATTTAATAAGCGAGCCGGAATAATGAGTGAGGTGAAGATGCGTGTAGCCTTTTTAACTGCTCTGGATATGGGTCCGATTTTAGCTGCTGGATACGGAGATGAAGCATTCTGGAGGTTAGACCCCAGTATTATGTTAAAAGAGCAAATCTGGTGGTCTGATGTTGGTAAAGAGAAATATAATCAGGGAGATATTGAAAAAGCTAAAAAACTTTTAGAGGAAGCTGGATATAAAGGAGAAGAGATTGTTTGGATGTCCGGTCCTTTGGAATACAATTTATCTTTAGCTGCTAAAAATCAATTAGAGAAGGCTGGCTTTAATATTGATTTACAAGCAATGGAATGGGCCACCCTTGCAGATAGGCGAAAAAATCCAGAATTATGGAATATTTTTAGTACGGGTATGACTACAAAACCTGACCCCACTATGTTTACACCTTTGAATCCAGCTTATGCCGGCTGGTGGGAAAATCCAAAGCTTATTGAATTAATGGACAAATTAGCAACTGAAACCGATTTTGGCAAACGATATAAATTGATGGAAGAAATTCAAGAACTTTTCTATACCGAGGTTCCCACCATTAAAGTAGGAGATTATGCAAACTTTAGGATTGCAGCTAAAAATGTCCAGGGTTTTAAAAATATGAATGAAATATTCTTCTGGAATGTATGGAAAGAGTAATAAGAGAATAGTTAAAGATTTAGAAGTCGGATATAAGATAATTGTATCCGACTTCTAAATTAAAGTCGAATATACTTTAGAATTGAGGAATATAATTGACTAATTATATACTAAAAAGAATTTTAGCATTAATCCCCGTTATGTTCATTGTTGGGATTTTTGTTTTTTTTATCATACATTTAATTCCCGGTAATCCGGCAGCTATGATGTTAGGTCCTGAGGCAACCCCAGAAGAAATTGATGCTTTTTCCAGGTCGATGGGTTTAGACCGGCCAATTCCTATTCAATTTGTAGAATGGATTTCTAATGTAATTAAAGGGGATTTTGGTATGTCTCTTTTTTTTCAGGGGCAGCAAGTTACCGAGGTAGTTTTCGAACATTTTAAGGTAACTTTAACTTTAACTGTTTTAGGAGTTATTCTGGCCATTATTTTAGGGATAATAACCGGGGTGATAGCTGCTATTAACCATAATAATCTTTTAGATAGGATAATAATGGTGATAACTTCTGCCGGAGTCTCTATTCCTAATTTTTGGTTAGGGTTAATGCTGGTCTTATTTTTCTCCATTAGGCTTTCCATATTACCCCCGGCTGGATTCAAACCTTTAAGTGCGGGATTAGGTGAAAGTTTGAGATATTTAATTCTGCCAGCTATTACCCTAGCTTTTGGACAAACCTCATTAATTGCCAGAATGACCAGGTCTAATATGTTGGAGGTTTTAAGGAGTGATTATGTTAGAACAGCGAAAGCCAAAGGTTTATCAGAGTTAACGGTAAATTATAAACATGCTTTAAAAAATGTTTTAATTCCGGTTATCACCATTATCGGACTTTCCTTTGCCAATTTAATGGGCGGGGCAGTAGTAACCGAGCAAATTTTTAATATTCCCGGAGTTGGCCGCCTATTAATAAAATCTGTTTTTACCAGAGATTATCCGGTGATTGAGGGTATAGTTCTATATATTGCCGCTATGTGGGTTATTATCAATTTAGTAACCGATGTTTTATATGTAATAATTGATCCCCGAATTGAGTATTAAGAGGTGCTAAATGGCAGATTTAATTTTATTAGAAAATGATGGAAACACTATACAAAAAAAGATTAATGAAAATATTTTTTCACGGTTTAAAATTTTCTACCGAAATTCAGCAGTTTTATTTGGGATAATTGTTCTTTGTTTGTTAGTTATTATCGCCATTATTGCTCCGATAATAGCGCCTTATGATCCGGGAGATATGGATCCCGATATTAGATTGCAGAACCCAGATAAAGACTATATATTTGGAACAGACCGTTTTGGTAGAGATCTTTTTAGTAGAGTTCTCTCTGCTTCGCGAATATCTTTGGTAGTAGGGATAAGCGTCCTTTTTTTTACTACTTTATTTGGTTCGATTCTTGGGCTACTGGCAGGTTTTTCTCGTAAGGTCGATGAAATATTAATGCGTATTTTAGATGCCTTTATGGCGTTTCCTTCTATTATTTTAATGATTACCATGATGGCAGTCTTAGGTTCTAAGTTAAGCAATGTTATTATAGCTCTTATTATAGTTTATACTCCTCGTATGACCCGGGTGGTAAGAAGTGCAGTTTTGGTGCAGATGGAACTGGAGTATGTGGAAGCGGCCCGGGCATTAGGAGCTGGTAATTTAAGGATTGCTATTATACATGTTTTCCCTAATTGTGTAGCCCCTATTATTATTCAGGGTACTATGATTTTTGCCTATTCTATACTATCTGAAGCAAGTCTTAGTTTTTTAGGTGTAGGTATACCGCCGGAAATTCCCAGCTGGGGGAACATTCTTAGTGGGGGAAAAGTTTTCCTCCGTAGAGCCCCCTGGATAAGTTTTTTTCCGGGTTTAACTATAGCTATCTGCGTTTTAGGGATTAATATGTTAGGAGATGGTTTGAGAGATATCTTAGACCCAAGATTAAAAAATTAAAAACCAATCTTCCTTATAAATAAAGGCTTATATGTCATTCCCGCGCAGGCGGGAATCCATCTCTTCCCTTTTCCTTCTAAAAACTTTAAATTTTTCTTTTTTTCGTTCACTTGATAAATTCTCCATCACCAAAGTATAATACGTTAACAAAACTATTAATTAAGTGTGCCTAGAGTTATATTTTTAATTTTCTGGTGTTTTTACAAATAAAAGAGGGAATACGATATCGCTTACACAGCAGGGCAACCAAACAGAGAGAAACAAAAAAATAAAAATACCAATGCAGGTAAACCAGTTCAAGGTCTGTCCTAAAGCCATAATAATATGGAAGAGTGAAGCCCAGGTACTAAGGAGAACATGACCAAAATGAGGGAACTTCGTAGAGGGTTTGAGAAAAGCTATTCCAATTCCGAATAAGGCTAAGGGGTTGACCAGCCACCATTTTTCAATAAAACCCAAATGAATTTCTCGATGGGGCAGATCGAGCAAAATTTCACCCAGATAGGGGATTACCGAATCACTTAATGTAGCTATTCCGATAGAGCCCACATAACCGATGAGGATTAAAATTCCCAGGTTACATTTTTTCTTACCCGTTCCGTATTTATAAAAATTATACATAGAGGTAGTAACCAACGCACTTAAAAAAACATGGAGAGGGTGAAGGGTATAAAAAATATTATAGGAAAATTTGGAGGGTAGTTTTTGCAAAAATATTATCATAATTATTCCGGTAGCTGCTCCGATAGCAGTAAAAGGAATATGTTCTTTTAATTCTTTAAGGATTTGTTTATACATTTCTTTCCCCCATTCCTTAAGCCAAAAATTTTTTAGGCGAGTAGGGTGTAAAAGTAATAATTATTTAATTAGATTATAGTAATATGTTATACTTATAAAAGTAGAGAAGTCAATAAAATTTCTCACTAATCTCTAATTTTTATAATAAAAATTAAATAACCGAAGAAGAAAAGAGGAAACAGAGATTGAAGATTGGATGCCATGTTTCTATCGCGGGAGGAATAGATAATTCTGTTGTTCGGGCTGGGGAATTAGTCTGTAATACTATGCAGATATTTTCGAAGAATGCATCTACCTGGCGGGAGAAGATTTTAAAAAAGGACGAAGTAGAAAGTTTTAGAGAGAATTTAAAAAATTCTAATATTAACCCCGTTTTTATTCACACCTCTTATCTCATTAACTTGGCTTCTCCCTCAGATGAACTTTATTTCAAATCAATTAATGCTTTTTTAGAAGAGATGAAAAGAGCAGACTTTTTATTACCTGACCCTTATCTAATTATTCATCCCGGGGCTCATACCGGAGCAGGAGAAGAATATGGAATTCAGAGGATAATCAGAGCTCTTAATATTATTTTAGAAAAAAGTGCAGATTTAAATTTAAAGACGATGATATTATTAGAAGATACTGCTGGTTCGGGTACGCATTTGGGTTATACTTTTTACCAGTTAAAGAGGATGATAGAAGGGGCGAAAGATAGAAAGAAGATAGGAATATGTTTTGATACCTGTCATGCCTTTGCAGCAGGGTATGACCTTTCGCATCAAGAAGGTGTTGAACAGACTTTAGAGGAGATTGATAAATACGTGGGTTTAGAGCGATTAAAGGTTATACATATTAATGATTCAAAATATCCTTTGGGTTCGAGAAAAGATAGGCATATGCATATTGGCAAGGGATATATAGGACTGGAAGGTTTTAAGGTGTTAGTGAATCACAAATATCTAAAAGACCTGCCTTTTATTCTGGAGACTCCCAAGAATGACGAAAAAGATGATCTAAAAAATATTAATTTAGTAAAGAGTTTAGTTTCAAATTAATACGATAAAAATATGTGACAGAGGACCGTTATCCCCTGTCACGCTGGTGCGAATGTGAGGTTTGAGTGGATGCCGGTAGAAAGAATCTTAAATGAATTAAAAAAATATAATAAAGTAGGTTCCCGCTTTACTGCCTGGAGGCATATTACGGCTAAATCTGGAATTTATGAGGAATTCCCGGAGTGGACAGAGGATAAACTAGTAAGGATTTTAAAAGAGAAAGGCATCAGTAAACTTTATTCTCATCAGGCTTCTGCTTTAGAATCTATAAAAAACAAGAAGAATGTAGTAGTAGTTACACCTACTGCCTCAGGCAAGACTCTCTGTTATAATCTACCGGTATTGGATTCTATCTTAAAAGATGAAAATAGTCGGGCACTTTATCTGTTTCCCACTAAAGCTTTATCTCAAGACCAATTGACTGAATTGTATCAATTAATATCGGCCTTAGATGAGGGAATTAAAACTTATACTTATGATGGAGATACTCCTTCTTCAGCTCGGAAGGCTATCCGCAAGAAAGGGCATATTGTGGTAACTAATCCGGATATGCTGCATTTGGGGATATTGCCCCATCATACCAAATGGATGGATTTTTTTGGAAATTTGAAATACGTAGTAATCGATGAGATTCATATTTATCGGGGGGTATTCGGAAGCCATCTGGCAAATGTAATCAGGAGATTAAAGAGAATCTGTCGATTTTATGGTTCGAGCCCTCAATTTATCTGTTGCTCGGCTACTATCGCTAATCCCCGGGAGCTTTCTCAGAAGATTGTAGGTGAGGATTTTATTCTGGTGGATAATAATGGTGCCCCCCAGGGCGAGAAACATTTTTTATTTTATAATCCTCCGGTAATTAATAAAGAATTGGGAATCAGGAAGAGTTTAATTAAAGAAGTTGCCCGTTTTGTCGCCTATTTTTTAAATTATGATATTCAGACCATAATCTTTGCGCGGAGCCGTCTGACTACCGAAGTCCTGACCAGTTATTTAAAAGATTTTTTAGCTAAAACGGGGAGGCCCAAGGATATGGTTAGAGGTTACAGGGGAGGTTATTTACCTAATTTAAGGCGTGAAATAGAAAAGGGTTTGAAAGATGGGGAGATAAAAGGAGTGGTAAGTACCAATGCTCTGGAGCTGGGTATAGATATCGGCCAACTTGATGCCTGTTTTATGGCCGGATATCCCGGAACCATATCCAGTACCTGGCAACAGGCCGGAAGAGCAGGGCGCAGATCTAATAATTCAATAGCTATCTTAGTTGCTTCCAGCAATCCTTTAGACCAGTTTGTAATAAATCATCCTGATTATTTCTTTGGGGAGTCACCGGAGAGTGCGGTTATCGACCCGGATAATTTGAGTATTTTAGTCAGTCATATCAGGTGTGCTTCTTTTGAATTACCCTTCGAAGAAGGAGAAAATTTCGGAACTAAAAAACTTCGGGACGTTCTGGAGTATTTAGAGAAGGAAGGTGTGCTTCATTGTGTGGAAAAGAAATGGTATTGGATGAGCGAAGTCTATCCCACTGAGAAGATAAGTTTGCGCAGTGCCTCGGTAGATAATTTTGTAATTATCGATACCACTGACCAGCAAGAACAGGTTATCGGAGAAATGGATAAGGCCAGTGTACCCACACTTATTTATGAAGGGGCTATTTATCTTCACGAAGGAGAGCAATATGCTATTCACAGGCTGGATTATCAGAACCAAAAGGCCTATGCCGAAAAAGTTAAAGTTAATTATTACACCGATGCTCAAACCGAAACCAATATTAAGGTTTTAGATGTATTTGAGAAGGATGAAGAATCAAATATGGAACATGCTTACGGTGAAGTGGCCATTACTACCGTTTCTACCTGTTATAAAAAGATAAAATTTTATACTCACGAGAATATCGGTTTTGGGGAAATATCTTTACCCCCGGAAGAGATGCGTACTACCGCTTATTGGCTTGCTTTGACTAATGATGTTTGTGAATTGTTAAAACTCCGGGAAAGTGAAAATACTTCTTTTAATTTAAGCAGCGGGCTTTTAGCTCTATCAAACGTGCTTATTAATGTCGTCCCTTTATATGTAATGTGTGACCCTCAGGATGTCAGGGCGGTTTCGGAAGTGCGTTCCCCCTTTACCAGCAAGCCTACTATTTATATTTATGATAATTATCCCGGGGGAGTAGGATTTAGTGAGAAGATGTTTGAACTGCGTCGGCCTTTACTGCAGGCAGCTCAGGAATTAATTCTTGGCTGTGGATGTGAAAAGGGTTGCCCCTCCTGTGTGGGACCTATTGACGAAGTGGGCATAAAGGGAAAAGAGAGTGCTCTTCTAATTTTAAGGGAGGCTTTGAGCTGATTATGGATGATATAAAAAGGCGACTGGAAAAGATTTCCCAGTTGAAGAAGAATATAGATAAAATCAACCAGTCACAAAAAGAGAAAAGTTTAAAGACCGTAGAAGCAGAAGTAAAGATAGAAGAAGTAGTATCAGGAAAATTTATCTCCACTCCTTTTGGGGATAGCTTTCTTCGGGAAAATTATTTTTCCCGAGATTATAGGTGCGGGGAGGTTGAACTTTTTCAAATTTTTCAATCTTCTGCCAAAACTATTTCCAGTTTAGCCAGAGATGATAGATTAAAAGAAATAGACATTAATAAGACCATTTTTTTAGATACCGAGACTACCGGATTGGCCGGAGGAGCAGGGACTTATATTTTTCTTGTGGGAGTAGGATATTTTGAAGGAGACCAATTTTGTGTTCGGCAATATTTTATGCGGGATTATAATGAAGAACGAGCCCTGTTATCAGCACTAAATGATCTGCTCTCTAATTTTAAGGCAGTAGTTACTTATAATGGCAAGACCTTTGACCTTCCTTTAATGGAAAGCCGTTATATTATGTCCGGGATGAAGATGAGTTTAAAAGATCCTTACCATTTCGACCTTCTTTACCCCGCCCGTCGCCTGTGGAAGAGAAGGCTGGAGAGTTGTTCCTTATCTACAGTAGAAAGAGAGATACTAAAAGTTATCAGGGATGATGATGTGCCGGGATATCTTATCCCGGAGATTTACTTTAGATATTTACGGACTAAAGATGCTCGGGCAATAAAGCAAGTCTTCGAACATAATTTACAAGATATCCTTTCTCTGGTAGCCCTGGTGAGCAGGATGTGTTTTCTGGTAGAAGATCCTTTGAATAATACCGAATACGGTATGGATATTTTTAGCATAGGTAAAATGTTTGATGAAGAGAAGAGATACGAGCAGAGCACCCACTATTATGCTGAAGCTTTAAAACACAATTTAGCAGAGGAAGAGGTCTTGGAGATATTAAGATTGAGTTCTTTTGCTTACAAGAGACAGGGGAAATGGGAAGAAGCAGAAGAAATATGGAAAGAGATAATAGAAAGAAGCCGAGAGTATATCTATTATCCTTATGAAGAATTAGCCAAATATTATGAACACTATTTAAAGGATTATCAAAAAGCAGAGATGGTAGTAGAAGAAGCCCTGAATATTGAAGAAAATATTTTTTTAAGAGAAAAATTGCAATATCGTTTAAATCGAATAAAAGGGAAACAAAAGTGCCTGGCACAAAAGGAGTAAGAGATGGAGAAGAAAAGTTATACAGTAAAGGATTGGCCGGATGAGGAAAGACCGAGAGAGAGGTTGGTTAAATATGGAGTAGATTATTTGACAGATGCGGAATTATTGGGAATAATATTGGTTAAAGGTTATCAGGGGAAGACCTCAGTAGAAGTAGCGAAAGATTTATTATCAGAAACAAAGAGTTTAAGGAAATTAGATTCTTTAAGCTATCCGGAGATGAGTTCTGTTAAAGGGATAGGTCTGGCTAAATTTGCTCAAATAAAGGCAGCTTTGGAGATAGGAAAAAGGCTTTTAAGAGAGACCAATTTACCTAAAAAGAAAATCCATAATGCTGCTGATTTAGTAAATTATTATGAACCATGCATGAGAGATTTAAAAAAAGAAAAATTTAAAGCAATATTATTAGATGTAAAGAATAAGATTATTAGAGATGTTGATATTTCGGTAGGCAGTTTAACAGAAAGCATAGTCCATCCTCGAGAGGTATTAAAGGAGATAATCAAGGAATCTGCCGCCTCAGTTATATTTTTGCATAATCATCCCAGCGGAGAATCGAATCCCAGTAAAAATGATTTAGATATTACTGATCGTTTGGTGGAGGCCTGTAATATAATTGGAGTGAGAGTACTGGATCATATAATTTTAGGAGAGGATAATTATACCAGTTTTGCCCAGGAGGGCTTATTACACAAGGAGCAGGGGGTGAAGATAAGTGAAAAGTAATTTTTCCATAAAATTTTGTCCCTATTGTGGTTATAAATTAGTCAGAAAGATGTTGGAAGGAAGAGAAAGATTGTATTGTTCGAGCTGTGGGAAGATATATTACGAAAATCCTACTCCGGTAGTAGCAGTAATAGCCAGAGATAATGAAGGTAAAATATTGTTAATCAAAAGGAAAATAGAACCTCGTAAAGGTGAGTGGGCTTTACCGAGTGGATTTATGGAGATAGAGGAAAGCCCCATAGAAGCGGCTTTGAGGGAATTAACTGAAGAGACCGGGTTAAAAGGAAAATCGAAGAAGTTGATAGGAGTTTATCCTAATAATAGTGAAATTCACGGTTATTTAGTTACTATAATTTATGAAGTTGGAATTTTGGGAGGAAAACTTTGCGCCGGTGATGACGCGGAAGAAGCGGAGTTTTTTGCGGTTAACCAACTTCCTCTTTTAGCCTTTCAATCGCACCGGGAAGCCTTGGGAAAAGTTTTAAAATAAAAGTTTTAATTTCAATTCAAACTTTGCAAGGAATTATTGACTATAAATAAAAAATATTTATAAATACAAGGGAGAAAAACAATAATGGAAAAAGTAAATTTTTTTAAAGTTAACGAATTAAAAGCAAAAGAAGTTATGAAGGGTATAACCGTAAGATCGGTGGCAAATAAAAATTCAATGATTACCTTTTTTGAATTTGCTCCCAATTCTATTGTCCCAGAACATAAACACCCTCACGAACAGATTACTGTGGTAACAGTAGGCTCATTAAAGATGACCATCGAAGGAGAGACTAAAACTTTAAAAGTGGGAGAAGGTGTAGTGATTCCGCCTAATGTTGAGCATAAAGCTATATCATCAAATCAAATTACAAAAGCGTTTGATACCTGGTACCCTTTGCGTGAAGACTATCTTTAGTTCTAAAATAATGATAAAAAAATAACAGTTAAGTAGTACAAGAGGAGCAAAAAATTGAAAATATTAGCTTTAGATTTTGATGGAGTAATTGTAGATAGTGTTTTAGATTCGCTTTTTATAGGGCATAATGCCTATTTAAGACTTTGTGGTCGTGGGGAAAAGAAATATTTTGGAGGAGAACTTTTTACTTTCGAAAATTGGGAAGAGACTAAAAAGCAGCATCAGGAAGAGATAAAATATTACCGAACTCTAAGACCTTATATTCGGGGAGCAACCGATTATGGTTTGATCCAGAAATTAATAGAAGAAAATAAATTTGTTAAAAATCAAGAAGAATTTGACAATTATAGAAAGACAGTAAAGTTTGATTTTAAAGCCTATGAAAAAGAATTTTATAAAGAACGAGAAAGACTGCAAAATATAAATTATAGAGCCTGGTTTAATTTAGAGCCACCCTATCCCAAGGTAATAGCTGTCTCTTATACACATCTGAAGCGCACGAAGACAGAAGACGAGTGGAACA
>NCRO01000271.1 GCA_002849045.2 Candidatus Sediminicultor secundus | reverse complement strand
AAATACTAAATAAAATAGGACAAATGCCTACCCCGCCTTATATTAAAGAGGAATTAAAGACAGGGAATGACTATCAAACGGTTTATGCTGCTCAAGATGGCTCAATTGCTGCTCCTACTGCCGGGCTTCATTTTACCAAATCTTTATTAAGAGAACTTATCCAAAAAGGCATCGAAATAGTTTATTTGACTTTACATGTGGGTAGAGGAACTTTTGAACCTATAAGAGCTTTAAAGGTAGAAGAACATAAAATGGATTCAGAGTTTTATTCTATTTCTTCTGATGTTGCCCAAAAAATTAATAAAGCTCATGGTGAAAAAAGGCGGATTATTTCGGTTGGGACTACCACAACCCGTACCCTGGAATCTGCTTTTGATTTTAATCAAGATAGAATTGTAAGTGGCAGCAATTGGAGTGATATATTTATCTATCCTGGATATAAATTTAAGATCGTAGATGTCTTAATTACTAATTTTCATCTTCCCCAATCAACCCCCTTAATGCTTGCTGCTGCCTTTGCCGGAAAGGATTTTATTTTTAGGGCATACCAGGAAGCAATTAAAGAAAATTATAGGTTCTATAGTTTTGGGGACGCGATGATTATTATATAGTCGTTAGTCGTTAGTGAATGGTCGTTCGTAGGACAGGCGTCTCGCCTGTCAAAAATAGGTTCCTGCTTTTGCAGGAATGACAGATGTAGGAGTTTGATTCATCAAACCCGAAGAATTTGATTCAGATAAAATCGAGCACTATAAAAATAAAATTAATTATAAGATTAAGACGGTGGAAATATTTGGCAATTAAATTCGAAGTGATAAAAGAGTCTAAAAAAACCAAGGCAAGGCTGGGAAAGTTGTTTACCCCTTGAGATTCTTCTTTTT
>NCRO01000270.1 GCA_002849045.2 Candidatus Sediminicultor secundus | reverse complement strand
GTTTGTTTGGGTTTGGTTATATCCTTGAACACCCCTTTTTCCCGCTCTTCCCGTAAAAACCTCAGTTCTTTTATTAATTCTACTTTTTTTCTATTCTCCTCTTTCATCCTATTCGCCTCCTATTAGAGTTCGTAAGACAAGTTAGAGTATAAATGAGAACATTGTGGTGTCAGGTCTTGCAATATCACTTTTCATATTCCCTCTCGATTTTTTTAATAGCTCCGCTCACTATAGTACAATGTATGCCAATATATTCTGCTATATCTTTTAAGATATAGCCATACTGGAAGTGAGCCTCATACATTGCCTTGTCTTTTGACTTCTTGTCCTTACATTTAAAGATCTCATTCAGGAGTGGACTGGTCATATTACTAATATGGCATAGCCCTTGTTATATTGCAAGACCCTTGCTAATTTCTAAATTAAAACCATTGCAAATTATTAAGTATCTCCTCTTGGAATATTTTTGCTATTTTAATAAATCTTTCATAAGAGCCAGAAAACAAATTTGCTTTTAATGGTGGCCAATTGTCCTTCTGTCTTTCTGCTTCTTCAAGAATTTCTAAGAAAGCATTCCCTTCTCTACTATCTCTACCGCGATATTTATAAGCAAACCTTCCTGGTGGACCCCACACACTATCTTCAGGTTTATATTTGAAATCAACATAAACAAGAGCTAAAAAAATTTCTAAGCGATCGAAATGCCGTTCATAATCATTTCCTAAAAACAATAAATCATCCAAATCTGGTTGTAGTAGCTTGTATAGGTATTCACTGCGAGGTACATAATATTTCTCATGTCCAGGTAATGTTTTGAATGCATTATGAAGCTCTGCTGCTGCTTTCCCAATGGGAATTGAAATTGGAACAGTTCCATAAATATTGTTAGGAGATCGAGCTTTTGCAGTAAGAATAGATGATAGAGCAAAATACTTATCAGCCGCAATTGAGGCGATTCCAGCAGAGTATAAAAGCAAAAAGAGGGGATACCAACGTATATAAATATCAACTACAAGGCCACCTTGAGGCTTAATTGTATCAGAAATTCTAGCAAATATCTTGTTAATCATCTGGTAATGTTCATTATCTCCCCAAAAAACGGTGCATGAAATAATTGATTGAACATCTTTAACTACATGTTCATAAAGCTTTAATTTCTTTGAAAAACCTTCTGAACTGCTTCCTCCATGTAATAAAAACTTTTCATCACTCAACAACGAAATTACTTCACGTAATTTCTGATTGACGAGATCGTCCAGTTTTATTTTATATTTTCTATCTGAAAGGTATTCCTTCGTGGTTCTAATAAGATTGATTTTCTCTACCGAGCTCGAATCAGATAAAGAAGAAGGCACTGAAACCAATATATCTTTATTGATATCATCTTCATCAGTAAGTTTGGAGAGAATGGGTGTGGATGCATTGAAAATAAAATCGCCATCACCACCCAAATAACCATAATGTGGTGTCTGTTGAGAATGAGGATCTTTTGCTACTTTTTCATAAACATAGGACATCACCCCATTAGCAGTGATTACGCCATCTTCATTTTCTGCTTTCCCCTCAAGGCCTTGGATAAAATGACCAGTAAAAACAGAATGATTAGGTATGGGGCCACCAGAATCAGAAACAATTTCATTGGCCTTCCCAGCTGTTAAGACCTGCCATGAATATCTTTGCAACATATCCTTTAAGAATCTCATGCTGCCAGGTGGCAATGCTCTGGTAATAGCCAAACCTCCATAACATGCATCCATAACATAAAGTATATGTTTTGCGAGAATTAATTCGGCGTTCTTAGTTAAATCATCCCAACGTATTAATGATGATAAATTATTAACATCACCATCATAAGGAACTAAGAAGCCTACTTCTCCTCGTCTTCCGGTTTGAGTGGTTTGAGTATGTCCATGACCTGCAAAAAAGAATAAAATTCGATCATCCTTTTCGCAATCTCTATTGGCAAAAGTCATATAACTATCCATAATTTTGGAACGTGTTGCATCTTTATTTATCAAAATTCTGATACTATCCTCGGGAAAATCGAATCTGGATTTTAAAATCTTTCTCACTGCCCTCGCATCTTTAACAGCATATTGCAAGGGGGATACAGTGGAATATTTATCAATACCAATAATTAGAGCTCTGCTGTTAGAGTAGTGAGGGGCGTAGTTTAGTTCATCCATATTATTCTCCTTTATCTAAGATTAAAACAGGGACGCAGCCTATTTTTTCTATGGTTTAACTTTCTATTTTACGAGATATTCCTTTAGGAAGTCTATCTATAATAATAACTAAAGCCTCAACCATCAGGATAAGAAACTCCTTAAGCCCTATAGGTTTTTCGTTAAAATTACTGAATTATTGACCTGGCACTCCTTCCCTGTTTATCTAATTTTAAAGTAAAATATTAATTTTCTAAGAAAATGGGATATGTCTATTTATTTAAGGAAAAAGAGCACAATTTATCTCTTTAAGTCTTTGACGACCTTTGGCACCAAGTTCTTTTGAGGCGGTCGCCTGAAAAGCTTCGCCATAAGCATTAAAAAATGGATGTTCAACAATAGTTGTTTCTGACATTTTTACCTCCAATGAAATTTCGCCTAACGTTCTTGGCTGAAAAGAAGCCCAAAGGGTTTAGGTGTTACTCCTTTACGTTAGACTATCGGCAGGGTTGTCAATCTGACAAATTGTAAAATGTCCTGAACGTCTCTGTTGCATAGTACTTCGCAAACCGTATCATTCTGACCGTTGCCAAAAGAGATGGTACTAATGCAACAAGAGAAAGCTGCCAAGTTAAATAATATAAGCAAAGCCCTGTAATGATTAAAAATGAAACTGCAAGACCACGAAACAGAGAATAGTTTCCATTGAAAATATCTATTCTTTTCGTCTTGTCTTTTTGGAAAAGTAAGTTATAAGTTAATCTGCCATAATCTTCAATATCATCTCCAAATTTCTTTTTTACTTGCTCAACAATTCGTTGATTTAGAGATTGCTCAAACAAATACTTATTAAATTTGTTTTTATGTGTTAGCCATTTAGTGGGCATGCCGCCATAGACAAACCAAACTAAATTCTCAAAAAAATTGCCGAGCGATTGAATAATATGGCCAACACCATAACATATAATGATAAAAATGATGGTTTCACCTAATTTCTCGAAGTCAACTATTTGCTTCCGATAGGCATGTTCTAAAATTAGCTGTACCGCATAAAGAAGTATTGCACTTGGGACAAGGATTGCAACAAATTCATAAAACGAAAATTCTTTTTTCATAATCTGATACTCTTATAGATTCTTGTGCCGTTTTCTTCTATCCGTATCCATAAGTGGCCATCGTTTCTTGTCGTTAAGGCTTTGCGAAGATTTGTTTCGTTACTATTGAAAACAATTCCATTCCCTTCTACTTCACCTATATAAGTTTGTGTCTGACCTTCTTGACTTTTATAACTTATATCTTCGTCCGAAAGAATAATAACTTCTGGACGGCAGTATTTAAAAATATTTTCGTTAAAGCCGTCTTCTCTGCCATGATGAGAAGCAACAAATATTTGTGTCTCTTTAAGCTTATCCTGCACCATTTTGTTTGTTAAATGCTTCTCCCAAGCAGGCGAAGTCAGATCCCCGGGCATACAAATACATGTACTCTTGTAAGTAACAAAAACAATCTGACTTAATTTGTTAGTGTCAATTTCTTCATCAGGAAAATCAGATTGTTCTAAACAAAAGGTGTCTTTCTCATAAGGGGTATCAAGTGTAATCGAGAATGTATACTCATCTTTTAGTTTCATTATTTCTTCAATTGGTTTAGTAATTTCATCCTTTATTTCCTTAATTTCTTCTGAGGAAATATTCTTTGGAAGTCTCGTTGTTTCTATTTTTACTTTACTCCTCAAATATGGAAGACCCGAGAAATGGTCTTGGTCATAATTAGTAATTGTTAAATTTTTTAAGATGCACTTTGACGGGTCATCATATGTTTTTTCTGGCAATAAATTCCGTTCCAGAATTTTATCTATTGGTTCAAAATTTGGTGTATTTCCGCAGTCAACCATCAGGCCATATTCTGCGTGGTTTCTAGGATAAAAGAAAATACACTGCCCCAATTCAACATTGAAAATTACTATATCCATCATAGTCGTTGCCCTCCTGCCTTGCCGCTAACTTAAAATAGCCAAACTACTTCATTTATGTTCCTAAATCATCATTTTTGCAAAATACTTCATTATAATAATATAATCTTTCTATATTCCTTATGCTCCAAATCTTTTAAAAACCCTCTGCTCTTTTAATGCAAGAATTCCGGAAAGTTTTATAGTAATAATAGAGACACATCCTATTTTTCCTATGGTTAGCCTTCCATTTTACGAGGTCTTTCTTTGGGACGTCTACCTACAGTAATTCCTAAAGTCTCAACCATCCGGTTAAAAAACTCCTCAGATACTATAGTTTTTCCCCAAAAGCTACCGGATTATTGATTTGACATACCTTCCCTATTTATTTATTTTATGTATTTCATTATGTTTTTTTTGGGTTACCACTATCAAAAATACTCATTTGCTTTGGAGCTTCTGTATATTCCAAAACTTTCATTATTTCATATGAAGTAATTAATTCTTCATTTTTCATTTTTTGCTTTGTTTTTAATATTGCCTGAAAAGTATCTTTATGGTTGGGTCTAATTTCCCCTGATTTAACTTTCTTTAAAAATATATCATCTTTAACTGCTGCAACTATAACATCTTTATCTTTATTGCCTATTCGAAAAGACCAATTATTTCCATCTCCATCAAAACTTCCCCTTTTAAATATTAAATATATTTCACTTTCACTTTCATTAATTATGTTTTCTTCACCACTTATTTCAGAAAAATTTTTTAAAGCTTTCACATCTTCTTTTTTAACAGTTACCAAAGATTTTATATCGTCCTTTATATGGGTATTAATTTCATTAATGCCTTTCTGTTGTAGCAATTTACCAAATCCTTGATACGTATTATTTTGAATTACACAATTATTATAAAGTTTATTCACTTTTTCATTAGTTGTAAAAGATT